>DHVO01000072.1:17922-18091 GCA_002412705.1 Bacteroidales bacterium UBA5206
GTAATGCTTTGCTAACGCAAAGCCACACAAGGGGATTGGCTTCGTCGAACTCACACAGCACGCTCGGTTTGTGCGGCAGCGGGGAGATTCAAGAGAATCTAAACTATACACTAACAACCCTTTAGGGTAACTCACAGCATATAGCTTTGCTCACCAGCCACTAATCTAT
>DHVO01000114.1:0-11182 GCA_002412705.1 Bacteroidales bacterium UBA5206
CATCAACATTGGTTGAATCGGCAATAAAGCGGTAATTCTGCGATAAATCGCTGTAGAGCAACGACAGGGCGTTCTTATCCTCAATTTGTTGATACAGCTTCTCTGCCTTTTGGTAAAGAGGCGTTGCTTGGGCGTAGCGCCCCCTTTCGCTGTATATGTTCCCTATGTTATTGGAGAGTGCGGCCATGGCCTCAACATCGTCAAACTCCTCGGCAATACGTATGGATTTACTGTAGTACTCAAGCGCAAGCGAATCGTTTTTCATGTTTTTGTATGCCACGCCAATGTTGTTGTAACACCTAGATACTAGCAGCTTATTGCCCAATGGCTCAAGGTACTTAACCACTTTTTGGTACTGCTCAATGGCCTCTTTGTAGCGCCTTTGATCGGCAAGAATATTGCCTATGGCGTTGTAGCTTACGGCCAGACCTCGAGAGTCGTTAAGCTTATCGAAAATTTTAGCTGCGCTATGGTAGTTATGGAGAGCCTGCTCAAAGCTTCCCCTATCGTAGTACAGAATGCCGATGTTTAAATGCCCTTTTGCAATGCCCACAGCACCTTTGGTGGCAATCTCCTGATTGGATGAGAGGCTAAGTAAGCTATCGATTCCCGTTGCCTTTGTAAAGTACTCTATGGCAAGTGCATAATCGCCCTTATCGCGAAACATCTTACCCAAGCGACCTAAGCAATCGGATAGCCCTTGGTTTGCACTTAGGGCAGCATGTTCGCTCTTACTTTTTACTAGAGATGTGTATATTGCCAACGACTGGTTGTAGGATGCTACAGCGTTATCAAGCTCGCCACGCGTTTGAAGTATTGCTCCTGCCCTTAACAGTATATGAGCCTTTTGGAATAGGAGCTTCTGGTTTACCAATTTATTAAGCCAAATGGATTTCGCGCAAGAATCGGCATAGCTAAGAGCTCTGTTGTAGTATAGAAGCGAAGAATCGGGGTTTTGGCCTTCGAGCAAAAAACCAATTCTTGTATATGCATCAACCTTTACCGTATCTATTTTTGTTTTGTTAAATATGGTTAGCAACGAGTCCATTTTGGTGGACTGCTGCGCATAGCCACTCAACACAATAACCACTAAGAGCTGCAAAACAGCAATTCTTAAAACCATTCTCATCGGAATACTCTATTTAGAACCAATTGAATTGCTCCCCAAAACAGTCCGCAGCGCCAAAGCTAAGCACAGGGTTGCATTCTGTTTTAGAAAATTGTTCCGAATTTAAACAATGATTAAGTGAGATAAAAACCCATTCAACTATAAATACTGTGGGTTTATCAAATAGCAATAAAACTATTAGTTGTTTTGAGGTTAGACAGAATAGCCTACTGCAGTTTAGAATGACTTTAAATTAACTATTCGCTTTATCTTTTACGGATTAAATTTCAAATAAAGTATTGAACAATAGATATATTTGTGGTGTTACTATCAAACATTCTACTTAGTTAAATATTGTTTGAAATAATAAACTTTAATATGGGACGCTATAAGCAAATAGACAAGGGTGGTAATAATAAGTCAAAAAAAGATATTATCATCCAAGACAAGAAGAAGAGTGATATTAAGTTTTTGAAAGTAACAAAACAAGAACTAGCAAACTCGAGAATACCTATTTATGGTTACATCCTCTCCTAACTTTAAATGCTACCCATATGTTAATCATGGTTATAAAAAGTTAGAAGAAGGCGACTTAGAGGGGAGAACTACATATCGGTTTACGTCTGCAAAAACGCGTCAAAAATATATTGTATATGTTGAGAAGTTTAAGCACGAAGTTTTCGTGCTTAAATTTTTCTTACAAAATCATCGCTTATCTGAAAAAAAATACAATCTACTAACTAACTTAAGAGAACCTAGACTAGTTGTTAACACTTGCCTTAAAATAATGTTAGACATACATTATAATAACCAAAATTGCTCTTTTGGTTTTATTGGTTCACCCTGTGTTCAAGAACAAAAGAACGAAACAAAAAGATATCGATTCTACACAAAACTAGTAGGCTCATACATTGGTGAAAACACCTTTCTTCATTATGCTTACAAGAATTCAAGCGCATATCTGCTTTTGAATGTTAATGCCTTTAATCAATGCAATTCAATTTTAAGTAATATAGAGGCCATGGTTCAAAGAAATCATTTAGAATAAAAACACCTTGCAAACCTAAAGTTTACAAGGTGTTTATAATGTTGTGCCCAGGACAAGACTCGAACTTGCACGCCCTAAACGAGCACCAGCCCCTCAAGCTGGCGTGTCTACCAATTTCACCACCTGGGCAATTTATGATATTTCATAGTAGTTGGGCAACTTATAACTTCACTGCCGCCCAAATCCGCTCTGCGAATTGAGGTTGCAAAAGTAGCAAAAAATTGATTTTTGCAAAAATTGAGGTGTGGATTTTAGCACTAGAGCGAAAAAAAGAGGCGTAACCACAGCTACGCCCCTTTTGAAACACGAATATATTGCCTGAATATCAACTTACAACAGGACTATAGATTTGCCTTGATGTAGCTATCCATTAGGTTGTATAGGTGCATGGTGGTGTTTCCGCCATAAATACCGTGGTTCTTATCGGGATAGAACATCATATCGAAAGGCTTATTGGCCTGAACCAGCTTCTCTATCATCTCCACAGCATTCTGAACATGCACGTTATCATCACCAGTTCCATGTACAATAAGGAGCTTACCCTTAAGCTTCTCAACATGGTTAATTGGAGAGTTGTTGTCGTAGCCAGTAGGATTATCCTGTGGAAGCCCCATGTAGCGCTCGGTGTAGATGCTATCGTAGTAGCGCCAGTTGGTAACCGGTGCAACGGCAATTGCCATGCGGAACACATCGGCACCCTTGAATAGGCACAACGACGACATGTACCCGCCATAGCTCCATCCCCAAATACCAATGCGCGATGGCTCAACGTAGCTAAGGGTTTGAAGGTACTTGGCTGCCTCAATCTGGTCGATGCTCTCATAGTAACCCAGCTGACCGTAGGTCATCTTCTTAAATGCCTCGCCACGACCACCAGTTCCGCGACCATCAACACAAACCACTAGGTATCCGTTGGTTGCAAGATACTCGTCCCAACCAATTCTCCAACGGTTTAGCACCGATTGCGACCCTGGACCACTATACTGGTACATCATTACAGGGTACTTTGTATTGGCATCAAAGTTTAACGGTTTTACCATGTACCCGTTTAGGGTTACACCCTCCGATGTGGTGAAGGTAAAGAACTCACGCTGTGGCATGTTGTAGCCAGCAACGGTTTCCTTTAACCTAGCATTATCCTCAAGCACCCTAACCTGCTTGCC
Source organism: Bacteroidales bacterium UBA5206 (assembly GCA_002412705.1). Taxonomy (GTDB): domain Bacteria; phylum Bacteroidota; class Bacteroidia; order Bacteroidales; family Tenuifilaceae; genus UBA5206. Next base: position 3,320 of record DHVO01000114.1, read on the forward strand.
CTTGCTGTTGTGAAGGGTTACAAGCGTTGGAACGGTAACCGATGAGTAAAAGTTGATGTAGTACTTAAAGCCCTTGCTAAAATCGGCAGTATTGGTTCCCTCTTGGGTAGATAGCTTGCCGCTGCTCTTGCCATCGATGGTTGAGAAGTAAACGGCAGTGTTCATTGGCGAACCATCGTAGGCCTGATAGTAAACGCGCTTTGATTTTGCATCAAACCCATAAATGGTTTTAACCTCGTTGGTTCCGGTGGTTAGCTGGCGCACTAGGGCACCATCCATACCATAAACGTACAAATGGTTGTAGCCATCCGTCTCGCTGGGGATAATAAAGTACTTACCATCATCGGTAAAGGTTAGGTAATCATCAGCAGGCTCATCAACATAGTAGCGATTCTCCTCGGAGTAAAGCACGCGCGAATTGCCTGTAGCAGCATCAGCAACAAGAATATCGAGCTTATTCTGTAGGCGATTCATACGAATCATGCTTAGCTCGTTGGCGTTGGTTGTCCACTTAATGCGGGCAATGTACTGGTTGGTTTCGGAGCCAATGTCCATTTTGCTGGTTGAGCCCGTAGCGGTGTTGTAAACGTGGATGGTAACAATAGAGTTATCCTCGCCAGCTTTTGGGTACTTATAGGCGTAGTTCTCTGGGTAGAGCTGGTTGCGGAACATGTTCATGTTGAACTGCTTTACGCGGCTCTCATCAAAGCGATAAAAGGCAAGCTTTTTACCATCGGGCGACCACTGCATACCTGTGGTTAGGGCAAACTCCTCCTCGTAAACCCAATCGGCAGCACCGTTAATGATGTGGTTAAACTCGCCATCGGTGGTAACCTGTGCCTCCTGCTTGGTTGCTAGATCCTTTACAAAGATGTTGTTGCCGCGCACAAAGGCCACCTTTGAGGCATCAGGAGAGAATGTGGCAAGCATCTGCTGACCGTTATCCGATAGCGCCTCAACGCTCTTTGTTTTGATATCGTAGATATAGTAGGTAGCGGTAAACGAGTGGCGGTAAATAGGATTCTCGTCGGTTGAAATAAGCAGCTTAGACTCATCGCTGCTAAACTCGTACCCAGCAAAGTCTTTAAAAAGCTCAGGACTGGTAGCTGTACCATCAAAAATAACATCGAGCTGCTTACCCGAGGCGTAGTCGTAACGCACCACTTTGGGGCCGCGCTCAATAACGGTGTAGCTGTTGCCATCGTTCATAGAGCGTAATCCGTATACGCTGCGTGCCCTAAAGGTTCCTTTACGGAACAAATCGTCGAGCGAAATGGTCTGCTTTTGCGCAAATGTGCCAATTGAAGCTATGGCAAGCACTGCAAAAAGGGTTAGGAATCGTTTTAGCATCGTTCTATAGGTTTTGATTGGTTTTCTGTGTTATACTTATGTGTGAAAATAGCTGCTACAAAAGGGGCGAAACCTGACAATAATCAGCCATCGGACTAGTTATACAACACCATTTTTTTGGCTATTGATGTTGTTGATGTTGATACAACCAGAATATAAACCCCACTGCTAGCTCCCGATGGATTCCAAGTTAGGGTGTTTGAGCCTAACATCTGTTGATTATTCATAATAATATCAATCAGCTTGCCATTGGCATTAAAAACCTTAGCCGACACAGCCGTGGGCCTACTCACAGTAAGTGCAACCTGTGTTGAACGGGTAAATGGGTTGGGCACATTCTGCGAAACCACAATTTCGGGTTCCTCATCAACCATATCAACCGAGGTAAAACTTGGGCGTCCAGCTTCAATCCATGCGGTGTAAATAAGCTGCGCTAGGGCATGCGAAGCATTCTCTAAAAGAACTTTGGTGAAACCCTTTGTTTTAAGCCACAATGCGGCTCTATACTCACTCGATGAGGTGTTAGACGATATGGTTTTTGCGTAGTTATCGGCAATTAGCACCGAGTCCATGTACTTGTAGTTATCGTATATGTAGCTAAAAACGTATCGGCTAACATCCGATATTTGGGCAATATCTTTCCCTGAATACTCAATATTATCAATGTAGTAATCAATCATAGACGATTCGTACCTTGAGTGAATCCCCCTATTGCCAGTAAGCTGACCGTTGTAGTTCTTGGTTAGGTGCATGGGCATATGGCCATCGCCCACATAGTGACCTAAATCGGCAGCATAAAGGGATGCTTTTGAGTAGTTGCCCCGTCTTAGAGTGCTAACCAATGAGTCGTAGCTGGCCAGTGTAGCCCAGGGTAAAATACCCCAATCGTAAACATCGTAGGAGCCATAACGGGCAATGGCATCGGCCATATTCTCGGGGATACCACCACCAGCATTAAACTCATCATAATAATCTATATCGATATAGTGCTTAGGCCCCTCGGTGGGGTCGCTGCTCTTTCGGTAGTCGGCATCCGAAGCGTGGTTTGCCAGCACAGATGACCAAGAGTAGAACTGCTGCATCTCGGCATTAAAGGACTTATGGGCATTGGAACTTATGGTGTAATGACCCGTGTTCCCCCAGCTAATAAGCACTAAAGCAATGGGTAAGATTGCCCAACTCAACAAAACTCTTCTTTGTTTCAACGTAGTAACTTTATGGTAATACATCACGAAAACTAGTTCCTATTAACCTTCTCGGCAAAAACCCGCTTTACATCGCTCCAGGTGGAAACACGAGTAATTAAAGGGTTTAGCGAATTTCCCTGATTCCAAGGCCTATCGATTAGCGCAACGGGTACACCTAGCTTATCGGCAAGGTACTTTGCCATGGCAAGGGAATCCTCCACTGCAAAATCGATATCGATGGAATGAAGAAACTCCAAGGGCTTTGCAATGCTTGTGTCCATCTCGGGACGGCTATACTTATCAACTATGCAGAAGAGGTTATAGGGAACCTTGTACATAGCCAGCCAATCAAGCGTTGAGGTGTACGCATCGGTAATACGCCCGGTGATTATGCTAACCTCATGCCCCTGACTCATCCACTCCGTTAGCGTTTCAATGGCGCCCTCAATGGGCTTAAACTTCATTATCTCCTCGCGGGAGTGCACAACCTCAAAAAAGTGGTTAAACTGCTCCTGTGTCATCCCAAAGGAAACCTTTAGGTCGAATGAGCTAATATCCTCAAAGGTTCTCTTTATACCAAACTCCCTGTCAATGATATCAATATAAGCAGAAGTGCTCTCGGCAATAACATCATCACAATCAACATAAATCATAAAATACCCCCTCAATACAAATTATTTAGCCCGTAAATATATAAAGACTATTGCCAAATGGTAGAACAAAAACCCGCAAGACCCTTTTTAGGTTCACCTTACCGCTTTAACCAATACCATTTTTTCTTTACATTTGAGCCCATTTAACTATTGATTACATCAACAGCAAAGAGCTTAATTTTTATTTGGATGATTTTGCTCTACGCCCGTTACTACTTTTATATTCATTATGCAGCTACTGGTTAGACTACAGCAGGAAATAATATCCCTTATTGGTAATGTTTACAAGCCCTTTAAACGGCTAGTTCCACTGGATACCTTTACCTATGCCGTTTGTGGCGCATCCAACACCGCATTCGATATTTTCCTCTACTTTATTAGCTACAACTTCATACTTCAGAAACAGATTGTGGACTTGGGCTTTGTAGCCATATCGCCTCACATTGCGGCCTTTATTTTGGCGTTCTGCATTACCTTCCCCACGGGCTTTCTGCTAAATAAGTACATCACGTTTACCGAATCGAAGCTACGCGGTATTCGTCAGCTATTTAGGTACGGACTGGTTGTTCTGGCCAACGTTGGAATTAACTACGTGTTCCTAAAACTTTTTGTTGAGGTTTTCTACTGGTACCCAACCCCATCAAAGATTGTAACCACGGGCATTGCCATTGTATTTAGCTTTTTTGCCCAGAAATACTTTACCTTTAGGGTCGATTCTGAATAATCAGAATAGCTAAAACACCCTACAATGCCCGCTTTTCTTAATGTAGCAACAGTTAATATTGCCGAAAGCCTGAGCAGCAGGAGCATAAGCTCTGAGTTTATATTCAGCGCATCGCGTAGCGGTGGTGCTGGAGGACAAAACGTTAACAAGGTAAACACCAAGGCAGAGCTTAGGTTTAGCATTGATTCCTCCGCCATTCTCACCCCACAGGAGAAGCAAACCCTGCTTGTGGCGCTTGTCAGCAAGCTTAACGCCGAAGGCGAGATTGTGGTTGTTTCGCAGGAAACCCGTTCGCAGCTCAAAAACAAGGAGATTGCCGAGGAGAAGCTAATTCTACTTCTAGCCATAGCCCTTACGCCCAAAAAGAAAAGGGTGGCTACTAAGCCATCAAAAGCGTCTAAGCAAAAACGATTGGACACAAAGAAACAGCACTCTGCAAAGAAAGAGCAACGCAAAAAACCTTTACTTTAAGCATGGAAGATGTTAACTTTAGTGGAATTGACAGAAGCATTCTGCTAGATATTGCCCGAATGGAAATGCCCTATGGTAAGTACAAGGGATGGAAGCTAAAAAGCCTTCCGGAGCCCTACCTGGTTTGGATGAAGGGACAGGGATTCCCAAAGGGGCGGCTGGGCATGCTACTATCAACGCTATACGAGATTAAGCTAAACGGATTGGAGTTTTTGCTAAAAAACTTATAGATAAACCTTTTTCCTCAACAGCTGTTAACCTACAAAAACACTAACCATGAGTAAAATTACGTTAGAAACCAACTGGGCCGAGGGCATGCGCTTTGAAACAGAAATAAATGGCCATAAGCTTATACTTGATGCTGCCGAAGATAATGGCGGAACCAACCAAGGCCCACGCCCCAAGGCGCTTATGCTTGCCGCTCTAGCCGGATGCACTGGAATGGACGTTATATCCATACTCAAAAAGATGCGTGTTGATGTTACCGATTTCAGCATTGAGATTGAGGCCAACCTAACAGAGGAGCATCCAAAGCACTACGATGCCATGAAGGTTATATACAAGTTTAAGGGCAATAACCTTGAAATGGAGAAGCTGCAAAAAGCCGTTAGCCTATCGGAAGAGCGTTACTGTGGTGTTAGCGCCGTTTACAAAAAGGCTATGCCCGTTACCTTTGAGGTTAGAATTGAGTAAGAGTGAAAAGTTAAAGGTGAAATGTTAAAAGTTAAATGACTAGACGTCTACTATCTAACGTCTAACATCTAAAATCTAACGTCTTTCTCCCTAAAATGCACTTTCCCACACAACTAATACATGGTCGGCTAATTAAGCGCTACAAGCGTTTTTTAGCCGACATTTTGCTTGATAGCGGCGAAACAGTAACCGCACACTGCACCAACTCTGGCTCTATGAAAAGCTGCATTGAGGAAGGTGCTGAGGTTTACCTCTCCCCCGCCACCGACCCAAACCGTAAAACGCGGTTCACATGGGAGATGATTCTAATAAATGGCAGCTGGGTTGGTATTAATACATCCAATCCTAACATAGCAGCCCTTAAGTGGGTAAAAGAGAGCAGAATACCAGGATTAGAAGGATATACAAAGGTAAACAGGGAGGTAACCTTCGGTGATAGCCGCTTTGATATCTGCGCCGAAAAGGACGGGGAAACCTGCTTTATAGAGGTTAAGAACGTTACCCTAAAGGATGGCAATAGCGCCCTGTTCCCCGATTCAGTAACAACCCGCGGACAGAAACACCTTGAAACGCTAGTAAAGGTTAAGGAATCTGGTATGCGAGCAGTAATGCTATACATTATTCAGCGCACCGATGTAAAGGATTTTGGACCCGCCACCTCCATTGACCCCGATTACGCCACCAAACTGCAAAAGGCCATGAATGCTGGGGTTGAGGTTATTCCCCTTCAAGTTAAAGTAACACCGCAAGGATTAGAGCCGGTAGGGATTTTGCCGATGATATAAAACTATCATAATACAATATACATCCATTCCCATTAAACCCCAATCCTCTTCCCTTTCAAATCGTCGGGTAAATTGGTGTCCACCTCCTTCTCATACCTATTGGCGATGGTGCGTTTTACCCTTATGGTTACGTTAAATTGCGATTGGGCGGTGGAAACTAGCGATAAGCGCTGGTGCTTTTGCGCAAATTTGGGCGCAAATACCCCCACTACCCTCGTCCAAAACGGACGATGCAGCGCAACACTAAATCCTAAAGAGGCCTCCTCCATACCCAAAAAGTTAAGGTGACTTCCTCCTGCCGTTAACGGGGTATCCTTTGTTAGCTCACGCCATGCCGCTCCCTGCTTTAGCTGCATATCGGCATCGGCCATAATCACTTGGTTTACCAAATGATTGGAAAGCTCCTCTATGGTAAATCGCCCTTTCACTTTTATCTCCTCAATATTATTCGTTACCAAAATAAACTTCCAAAGCAGAAGTTGCCTTGGAAGTTTACATGTAAATCTATAAGCGAACGATGATGTTCAAACTACTTACTTTCCTGAACGGTAATACTATTAGCAAGTATTCCAAGGATTTTAGCTAAGCCCTCTGGCATTGGAGCCTCACTGGCATTAACCGTAATCTCTAACACGCCGCTACGGTTCATAACCGATTCCGATGATGACTTGCTAGATACGCTACCTGTGATTGATCCCTTTGCCCACAAGGAGAGCGCAGAGCCAGTTTCCACGTTCATGTTCACCCCCTTTGAGGTGTCCTCAGAACTTTTTGCAACGCTGGAAATCTCGTACCTAAAGTGGGTAGTAAGCGAATCGATGCGTAAATGGGGTATTGGCACCATTGCTAGTAACGGAGCGCTTACACTCACCTTTTTAATGGTAGTGGTATCACCTGTACCAACGCTTTGCATCGCCTCAAAATCAACAGTAATTGGCGTTTTTGGTCCATTGGCATCACCCGTTAGAAGATTATTTATAAAATCCTGAGTGGTTTTAGCCGCAATGGCTTGCGCCATAATTGCCGCTTTCAGTGGTTCGGCTACTATATATCCTAGGGGAAGAGCCTGAAACTCCGCGGCTGGAATTAGTTGTTGTGCTTGATCTGCCATATTTTTAGGTTTTAGGATGAAACAGTTTAGAGTTACTATTCGGTCTTGGGTGGATTAATAGGCTCCACGCTAACCGATTTGGTAAGCACTGCTAAAAGATTATCTAGAGCAGCAGGAACTGGTGATTTTGAAAGCTTTATGTTGATATCAATTACAGCCTCACTAGTTTGTTCTGCCATAGCAGCGCTTGGTTTCGAGGAGATTGTTCCCTTAAAGCTAACGGGCTCATCAACCAGAAACCACTTGCGATTTAGCCTTGGGTCATCGTCTCCTGCCCCAGAGGCCTCATTGCTTAACGTAGATACCTCCGAGCGTTGCATCTGAGGAAACCGTTCTATATTCTTTACCTTAAGGCCAAAGTTAAACTCAGCACTATCAATTGCCAATGAGTTTAACGGAACTAGCGATAGCGCAGGTATCTTTACCTTATAGCTGTTACTAACACCATTATTCTCCTGATCAAAGTTAAACTCAAGCTCATAGGGCTTATACTTTTCGGGTGGGTTAACAGCAGGATCTGTTGATGGGCGCCCAGTATTCTTATCAATAACAAGGTGAGGGTAGCCAACCTGTAACAACAAGTTTATAAAAGAGCGCGCTGCATGAACCTGTGCCTGAAAAATTGAATCCAACGGGGAAAGAATTGCCTGCGATAGCGATAGCTCCGCTTGGTCTGCCTTCCCAACCCCTTTTCTCTCTGTACTCATATTTAGTTATATTATAAAAGCTTAGCAATTTCAAAGTGCATCCCATCCTTACGGGTGTTGTAATGTCCACCCCAAAAAAATCCGAATCTATTGGCAATGGACACAATTTGGCGAACTGTTCCCCGCTCTCCAACCAGTGCAGGCTGTTGCCCCAATCCGTTCCACTGCATATTAATATCGAA
>DHVO01000114.1:11190-11774 GCA_002412705.1 Bacteroidales bacterium UBA5206
AGTTTATGTAATCCCTCCTTCTCTAACTCATTAAAAAGCCCTTCGAGCTGCTCCTTTGCCTTACGATGAAAGTAAACCCGCCCACCAAAAGGCTTACTGGAATAGGGATTTGTAACACCCTTTAGCTGTGGAATCTCTATTGGAATGATATTTATTGCCTGCCAGTTTCCCAATATGATTACGGAACCATCAGGGTTCTTAGTAAAGTTGAAGCCACCAAAAAGAGCATTACGAGAGCTTTCGCTTATAGGTGGAAAATCTGGCCTTGAAGGGAATAGCGAAGGATCAATAGGAGCTACTAACTCCCTCTTATTAGATGCACTTGCTACAGGAGCAGCAGATGGAAAGCCATCGGGATAGGCCTTTCTAAGGGTATTGGCTCCTACGCATCCATCAACTCCTATCCCTTTTTTCTGTTGATAGGCAGCAGTGGCCATTCTGGTTTTAAATCCAAATATTCCATCGGCAGTACCAGCATCAAATCCCTTAATGTTAAGAAATTGCTGCCATAGCCTCACATCATTGCCTCTACTACCTACTTTTAGTATCTGCATCTTCTATTGTGTTTAGCAATATACCTTTTT
>DHVO01000172.1 GCA_002412705.1 Bacteroidales bacterium UBA5206
TCAACATTCATGAGCTCGATGCCGCGTCAAACAACTCTGTAGATGGAATTAGGAATCTTATAGATCAGGTTCGCATTCCTCCCCAGCTTGGGCGCTACAGTGTGTATATCATTGATGAGGTTCATATGCTTACCACAGCGGCATTCAATGCGTTCCTTAAAACGTTGGAGGAACCACCTGCCCATGCTGTGTTTATTCTAGCTACAACCGAGAAGCATAAAATTATCCCAACTATCTTATCGCGATGCCAAATATTCGATTTTAATAGAATTAGGGTTGAGGATATGGTTGGTTTTCTTGCCCAAATTTCGCAAAAGGAAAATGTAACCTACGAGATTGAGGCACTTAATATCATCTCCCAAAAGGCCGATGGCGCCATGCGCGATGCGCTATCCATATTCGACCAAGTTGTTAGCTTTAGCGATGGACATATAACCTACCAAAAGGTAATAGATAACCTAAATGTTCTTGATTACCAGTACTACTTTAAGCTAACCGAAGATTTTCTCTCTGGCGATTTTAGCGATGCGCTTCGCATATTCGATGAGTTGCTGTCAAAGGGTTTCGATGCCCAACAGTTTGTTTCTGGTCTTAGCATTCACTTTCGAAACTTATTGGTTTGCAAAAATCCGCAAACCATTCAATTGCTGGAAGTTGGTGCGGCAATTGCCGAGAGGTACAAGCAAATGGCATTACAAAGTCCGCCCAATTTTCTTATACGGGCACTTGAGGTAGCCAATCAGTGCGATGTGACATTTAGGCAGAGTAGTAACCAGCGTTTACATGTAGAGTTAATGCTGATTCGGCTGAGCGAGCTGAATCAGCAAAAAAAAAATGAGCTAACCGATAGCTCTGTTGCTGAACCCATAAGTGGAGCAGGTCATGCTCAGCAATCCGTTGCTAGCAAAGCATACCAAGCTGCTACTAGTAGTAGTGGTGGTGCCGAAGCCCCCAAAGCAATACCTAAGGTTGCCCCTAAATCAATTTCCATTCGCGAAGCGATGAGCGGCAAGGCTGCGCCTGAAGCTGCTAGGCCAAAGGAGCAGGAACCACAGCTCGCACAATCGACACCATTAGATTCGCATAGCGACACCATTGTTGATAGTGCTGATGATATTGAGGATTCCGACGAGCTACATGTGCCTGTTGAAGTTGTTGACTTTACCCAACAGGATTTGGAGCGTGAATGGAAAGCTTACGCTACACTAATTAGGGCATTAAAGCCTAGCTTATACAGCCTACTGGAGACCTATAGCCCCATTATTACCGATGGTTTTCATGTATCAATAACCCTGGAGAGTACCATACAACAGGAACTGTTTGTTCAATCGAAAGGCGACCTAACAAAGCATCTGCGCAAGGTGCTTAACAACAACCTTATTGATATTATAGAGGAGGTTGACGAAAAGGCTGTTGGCTCCGCAAAGCCCTACACTGCCGATGATAAGTTTAAGTTTATGTGCCAGAAAAATCCCACGTTGGTGAAGCTTAGGCAGCAGTTAAATCTTGATTTTTCCTAGGGTTTTTCGTCATTTATTTGGTATCTTTGTTTGTCCTGTAACAACAGGTCATGGGTTTAAGAGTACTAATTCAAAGTGTAACATAAAAAACGTTGATATGATTAATAAGAGAGTAGAAACTGCTATTAATGAGCAGATTAATGCTGAACTATGGTCGGCATACCTTTACTTATCTATGTCGGCTTACTTTAACGAGATTGGCCTAAACGGCTTTGCAAACTGGATGCGCATTCAGTGGCAAGAGGAAACCGCCCATGCCATGAAGTTTTTTGGCTACTTGGCAGAGCGTGGCGGACGGGTTTTACTTAAACCTATTGCCGATGTACCTGCTCGTTGGGAAGGCCCACTTAATGCTTTTGAGGAGGTTTTAAAGCATGAAGAACATGTAACTTCGCTTATTAACAACCTTATGGATATAGCCATTGAGGAGAAGGATCATGCAACCAAAAGCTTCCTTCAGTGGTTTGTTGATGAGCAAGTTGAAGAAGAGGCTAGCGCACAGGAAATTATCGACAGCCTTAAACTTGTTGATGTTAAAGGCAACGGCTTGTTTATGCTTGATAGAGAGCTAAAACAACGCGTTTTTGTTGATCCTAATACCGCTGAATAACAAGCCGACCAAATTTCTCCAGAAGAAATGCGATTTGTTTTAGTTACCCGGAAGAGATTCCGGGTTTTTTTATGCCATTATTGTTTACTTAACCGCTTTTTCCTGCCATGATGTCCGATAAATTGAGTGGCTCCCTTTTTGCTAATAAATAGGTACTTGAGCGGTTAAAAATCGTTATAGATGCCCTTAAACGTTGATATCGTTACAAAAATCAGGGATAATTCAAAAAAACGGTTAAATTTGCTGGCTATCAAGTGGAAATATTAAAATACTAAATATCAACACAATGAGTTTTATCAATCAGCTAGTTACAAAGCTTTTTGGGTCTAAATCAGAGCGAGATTTAAAAGAGCTAATGCCTATTGTTCAGCAAATTCAGGCCGCTTATCCTCGATTTGCTAGTTTAAGTAATGACGAGCTACGCACCGAAACCGCTAAGTTGCGCATGCAGATTAAGGAATACATTGCTGCCGACGAAGCAAAGGTGATAGAGCTTAAGTCTAAAATGGAATCCGACGAGCTGGATTACGATCAAAAGGAGAGCCTTTTTGCTGATGTTGATAAGCTTGAGAAGGGGATTGAGGATAAAATTGAGGAGATCCTATTAAAAATATTGCCCGAGGCATTCTCCATTGTAAAGGAAACTGCCCGCCGATTTGCTTCTAACGAAACAATTGTAGTTACTGCAACCGAATTTGATAAGAACCTTGCCGCTAAAAAGGATTTTGTATCCATCGAGGGCGAAAAGGCAATCTATAAAAATCGCTGGAAAGCAGGCGGTAATGAGATTGTTTGGGATATGGTTCACTACGATGTGCAGCTTATTGGTGGTGTTGTACTTCATCAGGGAAAAATATCTGAGATGGCTACAGGTGAGGGTAAAACCCTTGTAGCAACACTTCCTGTGTTCCTGAATGCTTTAGCTGGAAAAGGAGTACACGTAGTAACCGTTAACGACTACCTTGCTCGTCGTGACTCTGAGTGGATGGGCCCTCTATACGAGTTCCATGGACTTAGCGTTGATTGTATCGATAAGCATGAGCCCAACTCAAGCGCTCGTAGAGCAGCTTACCTTGCCGATATCACCTTTGGTACAAACAACGAGTTTGGTTTTGACTACCTACGTGATAACATGGCACTATCGCCCGATGATTTGGTTCAGCGTAAGCACCATTATGCCATTGTTGACGAGGTTGACTCCGTTCTAATTGACGACGCCCGTACTCCACTTATCATTTCTGGTCCTGTGCCAAAAGGCGACGACCAGATGTTTGAAGAGTTCAAACCAAAAGTTGAAAAGCTAGTTACAGCTCAGCGCGCATTGGTAACCAAACTTTTAGCTGATGCTAAAAAGCTCATCTCTGAAGGTAACTCTGAAGAGGGTGGAAAGCTTCTTCTTCGTGCACATAAGGGATTACCTAAGTATAAACCTCTTATTAAGTACTTGAGTGAGCAGGGTGTAAAAGCACTTTTGCTAAAAACTGAGAACTACTATATGCAGGAGAATAACAAGAATATGCACATCGTAACCGATGACCTATTCTTTGTTATTGAAGAGAAGCAAAATTCCGTTGAGCTTACCGATAAAGGTATCGATTTAATGACCTCAGCATCGGAAGATGCCCAGTTCTTTATCCTACCTGATATTGGCTCGTCCATTGCCGAACTAGATAAGAGCGGCAAAACTGGGCAAGACATGCTTACAGCAAAGGAGGAGATGCTTCGCGATTATGCCATTAAGTCGGAACGCGTTCATACCGTACACCAGCTACTTAAAGCATACGCCATGTTTGAGCGCGATGTTGAGTATGTGGTTATGGATAACAAGGTAAAGATTGTTGATGAGCAAACTGGCCGTATTCTTGAGGGACGCCGCTACTCCGATGGTCTTCACCAAGCTATTGAGGCAAAGGAACGCGTTAAGGTTGAGGCTGCTACCCAAACCTTTGCAACCGTTACCCTACAGAACTACTTCCGTATGTACCACAAACTTGCTGGTATGACGGGTACTGCTGAGACTGAGGCAGGTGAGTTCTGGACAATTTATAAACTTGATGTAGTTGTAATTCCTACCAATCGCCCCATTGTTCGTAAGGATATGGAGGATTTGGTATATAAAACCAAGCGTGAGAAGTACAACGCGGTTATCGATGAGTGCGTTCGCCTTGTTGGGGAGAATCGCCCAGTACTTGTGGGTACAACCTCTGTTGAGGTATCGGAGCTGCTTAGCCGTATGCTTAAGCTAAAGGGCATAAAGCACAATGTACTTAATGCTAAGCTTCACCAGCGAGAGGCCGATATTGTTGCCGAAGCAGGTCGTCCTGGAACGGTAACCATTGCAACCAACATGGCTGGTCGTGGTACCGACATTAAGCTTACCCCAGAAACTAAAGCCGCAGGCGGTTTGGCCATTATTGGTACGGAGCGTCATGAGTCTCGTCGTGTCGACCGTCAGCTACGTGGTCGTGCTGGTCGTCAGGGTGACCCAGGTACATCTCAGTTCTTTGTTTCTCTTGAGGACGATTTGATGCGCCTATTCGGTTCAGACCGTATTGCCCGTATCATGGACCGTTTAGGTCTTGAGGAGGGTGAGGTTATTCAGCACTCCATGATTTCTAAATCCATAGAGCGTGCACAAAAGAAGGTAGAGGAGAATAACTTTGGCATACGTAAACGTTTGCTTGAGTATGATGATGTTATGAACTCTCAGCGTGAGGTTATTTACACACGTCGCCGCCACGCGCTATTCGGAGAGCGTATCGACATTGATGTGTCTAACATGATTTACGATGTTTGTGCATCGGTTGTGGCTCAAGGACACGGTAACGTTGAGTTTGATGAGTTTAAATTAGATGTAATTCGTAGCCTATCTGTAGAGGTGCCATTCTCCGAAAAGGAGTTTGTATCGGGTAATGTGGATGAGCTTACCGAGAAGCTTTATAAAACGGCAATTGATAATTACGAGTTTAAAGGAGCAAGCATTGCCCGTCAGGCGTATCCAGTAATAAAGGATGTGTTTGAAAAGCAATCGGCAATGTACGAAAACATTGTAGTACCAATATCCGATGGGCAGCGTATTTACCAAATTGTAGTTAACCTTAAAAAGTCTTACGAAACAGGAGGAAAGGATTTAATTCGTGGTTTTGCTAAAACGTCGAGCCTTATCACTGTTGACGAGTACTGGAAGGAGCACCTTCGCGAAATGGATGAGCTAAAGCAGAGCGTTCAAAACGCCACTTACGAGCAGAAGGATCCTTTGTTAATTTATAAGTTCGAGGCTTATGAGCTGTTCAAGGTGATGCTCGATAAGATGAATCGCGATGTGGTTTCAATCCTTATGAAGGCTCACATACCACTTCGGGATCCTAGTCAGGTTCACGAGGCTCGCCAGCAGCGTAAACTGGACATGAGCAAGTACGAAACCTCTAGAACCGATGCGCTAAACGCAGCAGCAAACACACAGCAGCGTAGCCAGGAACCAGTTAAGGCCGAGAAGCGTGTGGGTCGTAATGAGCCTTGTCCTTGCGGAAGCGGTAAAAAGTTTAAAAACTGCCATGGCCGCGACCTAGATTAATGAATGTTTTACCATAATAAAATAGATGTTGAAGCGAGGATATAGATTCCTCGCTTCAACTTTTTTAGGGCAATGTGAGTACTAGCGTTGCTTTTGCATAGAAGCACCCTTTACCACCTTAACAAAAAACAACAGCAAAAGTGCCGATAAACTTATGCAAAACACTATGGCTCTTACCCCTAAGTTTGTTATCTTTGCCGAGTTTTAAAATTACCTGTAGATAGATGACTGTAGAAGGATTTATTTTTGATGCATGCCAAAAGGCTGTAGAGACTCTATACGGGGTTAAACCCGACAATTCGCTTATTCAGATCCAGCTTACCCGAAAGGATTTTGAGGGCGATTACACCATAGTTGCATTCCCTTTGCTAAAAATATCAAAGAAAAAGCCAGAGGATACCGCTCATGAGCTTGGAGCCTATTTGGTTCAGGCTAATCCTGAAATTGCTACGTTTAACGTGGTTAAAGGATTCTTAAACCTAAGCCTTGCTAATTCTTTTTGGTCTGGTTTGCTTGCAACGGTTGCTACCGATGCTAACTATGGCTTTGCACCAAAGGGTTCAACAGGAAAAACGGTAATGGTTGAGTATTCCTCGCCAAACACCAATAAGCCATTGCACCTTGGGCACATTAGAAATAATCTTTTAGGTTTCTCTGTTTCTAGGATTATTGAGGCCAACGGGAATAACCTTCATAAGGTGAACCTTGTTAACGATAGGGGTATCCACATATGCAAATCGATGCTTGCTTGGCAAAAATTTGGTCATGGCGAAACCCCCGAAAGCACAGGAAAGAAGGGCGATCATCTTGTTGGCGATTACTATGTTAGGTTCGATAAGGAGTACAAAAAGCAGATAGAGGTTCAGAAGCTACAAGGCTTAACCGAGGATGAGGCAAAGGCCAAGGCTCCAATTATGCTTGAGGCTCAGGATATGCTTCGCCGTTGGGAGGCAAAAGACCCCGAAGTTTATTCCCTTTGGGAAACCATGAATGGATGGGTTTACGAAGGCTTTGCAAAAACCTATGCCGATTTGGGTATTGAGTTCGATAAGGTGTACTACGAGTCTCAAACCTACTTGCTAGGTAAATCTATTGTAAGCGAAGGACTCGAGAAGGGTGTGTTTTACAAGCGTCCCGATGGTTCTGTTTGGATTAACCTAACCAACGAGGGGCTCGATGAGAAGCTACTGCTTCGTGGCGATGGAACATCAGTTTATATCACTCAGGATATTGGAACTGCCGTACAGCGCTTTTCCGAGTTTTATTTGAACGATCATATATACGTTGTTGGAAACGAGCAAGAGTACCATTTTCAGGTACTTAAGTTAATTCTAAAAAAACTTGGATACGAGTGGAGCGAGCATCTATTCCACCTATCGTACGGAATGGTTCAGCTTCCCGAAGGGAAAATGAAATCGCGTGAGGGCACCGTTGTTGATGCCGACGACTTGGTTGAGGAGATGGTTTCTACCGCAAAGGGTATGGCCGAGGAGCTAGGTAAGCTTGACAACCTAACCCCCGACGAGGCCGAAAAGGTGTACCGCATGGTAGGATTAGGCGCTCTTAAGTACTTTATTCTTAAGGTTGACCCTAAAAAGAATATGACCTTTAACCCAAAGGAATCCATTGATTTTAATGGCAATACCGGTCCTTTTATTCAGTACACCCATGCTCGTATTCAATCGGTGCTGCGTAAGGCTGCCGATGCAGGAATTAGCATCAGTGGCACCATTTTACCCGAAGCACTGGGCGCAAAAGAGAAGGAGCTGCTAAAGCAAATAGTTTCGTTCCCCGATGTTGTTGCACAAGCGGGAGCAACCTTTAGCCCTGCGCTTATTGCAAACTATGCATTTGAGGTGGCAAAGGAGTTCAACCAGTTTTACCACGATTTCTCTATTCTTAAAGAGGAGAATACTGATGTTAAGCTGCTACGCCTTATGCTATCGAAAGAGGTGGGTAGCATAATAAGAAAAGCCATGTGGTTACTTGGAATTGATGTACCAGAGCGCATGTAACCTTGCTATTAGGGGATAAGTTTATATTTTTGTAAAAACGATCATTTACTATCAATATGTTTGAGAATTTATCGGAACGGTTAGAACGGTCATTTAAGCTGTTAAAAGGTGAAGGCAAAATTAGTGAGATTAATGTTGCCGAAACCCTTAAGGATGTTCGTAAAGCATTACTCGATGCTGACGTTAACTATAAAGTAGCCAAGCAGTTTACCGATCAGGTAAAGCAGAAAGCGCTTGGTATGAATGTGCTAAACGCCCTTAAGCCAGGTCAACTTTTAGTAAAGATTGTACACGATGAGCTTGCCGAACTTATGGGTGGCAAAGCTACGGAGATTGATCTTTCTGGTAACCCTACAGTTATTCTAATTGCAGGTTTGCAGGGGTCTGGTAAAACCACGTTCTCTGGTAAATTAGCAAACTACCTAAAATCAAAAAAGGGTCGTCAACCGCTGCTTGTTGCTGGCGACGTTTATCGTCCTGCGGCTATTGATCAGCTTAAGGTTCTTGGACAGCAAATAGGCGTACCCGTTTTTACTGTTGAAGGAAGTAAAGATCCCGTTGCAATTGCTCAAGATGCAATTAAGCATGCAAAATCAAACGGGAATAACGTTGTAATTATTGATACCGCTGGTCGTTTAGCCATCGATGAGGCCATGATGAAGGAGGTGGCTGCCATAAAGAAAGCAGTTTC
>DHVO01000059.1 GCA_002412705.1 Bacteroidales bacterium UBA5206
CTAAAATGGCCTTATTAACACCCTGTATTGAAAATGAAGATTTTACTTACTGGTGTAACTGGGTATATAGGCAAGCGGCTGTTACCCGTTCTTGTGGCTCATGGCCACAAGGTTGTTTGCGTGGTGCGCGATAGGAACCGACTTTCGTTGCCCCCATCCATTGTTCCGTTGGTTGATGTTGTTGAGGCCGATTTTTTTCAAAAGGAGACGCTGCAAGCAATCCCTTTGGATATTGATGCTGCCTACTACCTGATTCACTCCATGTCCACCTCCGAGAAGTTTATGGAGATGGAGCAGCAGTGCGCCGTAAACTTTCGCGAGGCTATTGAACGTACCTCTGCTAAACAGGTTATTTACCTAAGTGGTATAGTTAACGATGCCGCGCTATCCTATCATCTTAGCTCAAGAAAAATGGTTGAGGATGCGCTGCAAAGCGATAAGTACAGCTTAACTACGCTAAGGGCTGGTATTATTGTGGGATCAGGAAGTGCCTCCTTTGAAATTATGCGGGACCTAGTGGAGAAGCTACCCATAATGATTGCCCCCAAGTGGCTACGCACCCTTTGCCAACCCATTGGCGTTGCCGATGTAATCCGATTTCTGGATGCATCCCTGCTTAACCAGCAAACTTTTAACAGGAACTTTGATATTGGTGGCCCGGATATCCTCTCATATAAGGATATGCTCCTAGGCTACGCAAGGGTTAGGAGAATAAAGCGAAGCATTTTTATTGTTCCCGTGATGACCCCAAAGCTATCGTCGTACTGGCTTTACTTTATTACCTCAACATCGTTTAAACTGGCATCGGCGCTAGTTGATAGCATGAAGGTTGAGGTTGTGTGCCGAGATAATGAAATAAATCAGATTTTGGGGATTACCCCAATGTCGTATAGTCAGGCAATAGAGCGTGCGCTGGCGGTGATTGACGATAATCAGATTGTATCCAGCTGGAAGGATGCGTTTTCCAGTAGCAATTTGAACTTTAGGATATCCGATTTTCTTAGCGTTCCATCGCATGGCTGCTTTAAGGATAAAAAGAGTTACAGGGTGGCTTCTCACGAGAAGTGTGTGGCAAACATATGGAGCATTGGTGGCTCAAAGGGGTGGTACTTTGCCAATTGGCTCTGGCTGGTGAGGGGCTTTATCGATAAGCTTTTTGGTGGAGTTGGGCTCCGCAGGGGACGTACCCATAGCACAGAGATTGCTCCTGGCGACGCCATCGATTTTTGGCGCGTACTCTATGCAAACAAGGAGGAGTCTAGGCTGCTGCTTTATGCCGAGATGAAGCTCCCCGGTGAGGCTTGGCTTGAATTTAAGGTTAAGGGAGGTAGGCTTTTTCAGGTAGCAACTTTTCGTCCCAAGGGATTACTGGGGCGCCTGTACTGGATAATGCTTTACCCTGCCCATATCTTTATTTTCAGAATAATGGCAAGGCGAATTGCTACAACTTAGGGTTTACTTGCGATGATTGTTTGAAGCTTTCAGAATTATCATGTAAATTTAAACTGTATTTTAAATCTTATTTAACCTAATTTTTTTATAATGGATTCTTTTAACTCAAACTCACCTGTTGAGCTAACCGAAGGGGCAATTGCTCATATTTCAGGTATTCGTAAGTGGACAAAATTTTTATCAATTCTAGGTTTTGTTTTTATTGGTTTAATGGTGGTTCTAATTCCTGTAATGATAGCCTCCACAAGTACCATGGGGCTTTATGGTGTTGGTGCGTTTTCCGCCATTCCGTTTATCATTATTATTGCGTTGTATGTGTATCCCATTTATACGCTATACATGTTCTCAAAGCATTCAAAACTTGCTGTTGAGGGGCGCAATGCCAATCAGTACGAAATAGCCTTTAAGTTCCTTAAGCAGCACTATCAGTTTATGGGTATTTTGGCAATTATTGTTTTAAGCATATATGCAGTCATGTTACTGTTTGGACTTCTGTTTGCCGCATTTGTATAGCATTATCTTTTTATGACGGGCAGGGGTACCTGCCCGTTTTCTATTTCTATTGAATTTTAATTTAGCGCTATTTTAAATAGTAGTATATGTGTGGTAGCGTAATGTTTCATTTATTGTTAGGGGATATTTATTATTTGTATCAATTATAATCAATCAATTATGCAAATATCATCTATGCAAAAATCGTTATTAGCTTTTGCCATTCTATGTTTTACAATGCTATCCTGCTTACAAAGGCAAGCACCTAAGGTAACCGTAACGGGGGAGTTTACAGGCGAAATTCCCAATCAGGTTTTTGTTGTTAACCCACTAGTAAACTCTGTGTATTGGGGCTTTGCCGATACCCTTGAAGTGGATTCGTTGGGTAGGTTTCAGTTGGATTTTGATAATTACAAACCCTCGTTTGTAAAATTTTTGAATCCTATATATAAAACTATTGCTGTTGATGCTGGGCAGCAGTATGCAATTAATATCTATAAGCAGAATGACTCCCTATCATTTACTTTTACGGGGAAAACCAGCGCGTTTCAACAGTTCTGGCAATCGCTTCCAAATCCAGGTCATCCGCAGCTTGCGGCAATGCAGTACCGAGCCGTAAAGCCCTATAAAGTGAGGCTGCTGCTAGACTCTTTGCTTGCCCATGAGGTTAATGGGTTAACCCAGTTTTATAACGATAAGGTTATATCAAAAGACCTTTTAAATCTTTGTGTGCTTGATAGGACTGTATATTACAGCACCATTGCCGGAACAGTTGCTGCTTTTATGTTTATGGACGAGTATGTTGCTAGCGGTGGTGCCGTATCCGATTCTACTCTTGAATTTTGGGAAAGTGCAGTAACTGCAGTACCTCTATCAGATTCCTTACTACTGAAATCTGCATGGGCTTACTACTACATTGAGAGTTATTTAACTTATAAGAATCGTATAGCAAGTAACTTTTCATGGGACACGTTGAAGCAGGCAAGAGCAGAGGGTACTTATCATACATACTTGTTGAACCAAGCGCAAGAGCACTTAACTGGTGCAGTTCTCGAGTTTTATAACGCAGCTTATTTGTTTTCTGCATCCAATCAGAAGCGCTTTGAGGCAGAACTTATACCTCTATTTGAACGGTATAAAAACCAGTACCCCAATAGTTCCTATACAAAGTATATAGAACCGCTTGTGGCAGATATTGTACTATACAAACAGAGTTCTCTCAAGAGGTTGAGCGCCGAGGTTTTTATTTTGGATAATGATAGTATAAACTCTTTTGCTGCTTTACTAAAGCCCTTTCGGGGCAAAAAGGTTTTTGTTGATGTTTGGGCTTCGTGGTGCAGCTCCTGTTTAGATGATTTTTCTGGGGTTCAGCTTTGCAATGAGGCTTTGCGCAAGCATGCTGTTGAGATGCTGTATATATCTGTTGATGATGATAAAAGGGCCGATCAGTGGCTTGCCGCAGTAAAGCACTACAACTTGAATGGGGTTCATGTTAGGGCAAATTCAAATCTTCACACCGATTTACGCTGGTTACTAAGTCAGAATCAAGGATTGGTTATCCCCCAGTATATTCTTGTTGCCCAAGATGGCAACGTGTTGTTTATCGCCGATTCACCAAAACATATAATTACCTATTTAGAAAATAATTAGACTGACTTATGGATGCTAAAGTTCTTCTTCGATTTGGGGTTTTATCTCCTGTAGCCTTTTGGCTCACTATTTTTGCCTGTGGCATCTTTTTACCTGATTATAGCCATTTAACTCGTATGGTGAGTGAACTAGGTGAACAGGGCGTTTTAACACAGTACTATTTTACATTTGGACTTGTTGTTGTGGCGTTGTTTAGCGTTCCTTTTATTATAGCACTGCAAAAGGAGTGTAGGGCAAGAGGTTTGCATATGCTCCCTGTGCTTATTCTCTGGCTATTTACCTTATCCATTTTGGGTGCTGGCATTTTTCCATACCCAACCTACTTGCACGGTTTGCTTGGCTCTCCCTCAATGCTATTGTTTTTGTCGCCTTTGCTAGCACTAGTGCTTTGGCCTCATAAAAAGATTTCTGGGGTTAGGTTGCTATCGGGTGTTGCGCTAGTGCTTATGCTTCTTGGGTTTACCATTTTTATACCCGATATCCTCCAAAACCTCTTTGGAGTAAAGCAGAGGGTGTTTCACCTTGCTTGGACTGTGTGGTTTGTATCACTTTGGTTTATGTTCCGCAAAAGCGATACGGATAGGGTTTTGCCTCCCGCATAGAGTCTTCAATGCTGAGCAGGATTCCCTTGCATGTTTTACTAGTTGCAATTGGAGGGTGTTGCCATAGTTGCTAGGCTATAGGATGCTGGATATTTTCGTGGCAGGTACTGCTTGCTTGCATTAAAATGCTACCTGCTGTTGCTCTATCAATCAAAAGGGTTAATTTCGTTATTTCGCAATCCTTTTAGGTACAAACATTAATTAACAAGCATGAAAAGAGTAACTGGTCTCCTTATCCCGTTTGCCATTTTGGTAATTATTATCTCCGCATCAGGTTTGTTAACCATCGATTTAATTAGAGGCCTCGAAGTGAGGTCGGCTTGGCTTATCCCTGCTTTAGCCTATTCGTTAGCAGGAAGTTTTATAGTGCTTTTTAGTGCTCTGGCAATTAGGCCTTTTGTTGTAGAAAGGCGGGGGTGGGTAAAAGTTCTTTTGCTAATTGGCTATATCCTTTTCTGCTCAATATTGGCGTTTATACTTGTAACCGAAAGGGGTTTTGCACCTTTTCTTTTTTACTTTCTAATTTCGTTGCTGGTTGTTGGTGTTGCCGTTATAGGGTTACTGCTGTTTTACCGTAAGGATAAGTGGCATAGAGTACTTTTTGCTATCCACAATGCAATATTTGGGCTAGTGGCTGTTGCAATACTCATTTTTCTTGTGGAGGAGATAGATCCACTTAGGATTAGAGAGGATTTATACGTTAAGTACGAAACTCCCGATAAGGGTTTAAAAGTTGTTGCGCAGGGTCGAGCCGATAACCCCAACTACTATCTTATTTCGCACGATTGGGGTTTTGTGCGTATGCGCGAATCGTTTTATGGTGAGCTCCCCAATGGCACTTGGCGTATGTTTAATCCAAAAGGAGAACCCATTGCACTGCTAACAGTTAGGGATGGTGCGGTGCTAAACCGGAAACTGATTCTCCCTGTAAACACTTTTGTGGTAAGCGATAGCTACGAGCTGGCAAAGCTAATTCAGGATAAGGGCGATTCCGATACGCTAACTATTCTGGTTGATGGCGACGTTGAACTGGCTGAGCCCATTAGCATTTTTCATAAGTCTAACATAATACTAGACAAGGCTCCCCATTCTAGCAGTTCGCTTCTTAGGGCGCGTTCGGGGGCTTGTGTTGCCATTGATGGTTCAAGTAACGTGGTTATTCAAAACCTATCGTTGGTTGCTGAGTCGTCTCCCGAGGTGGTGTCTGTAAATACGTCGGGTTATGTGCTAGTTTCTAGGTGCGATATCGCAGGCGGGGTGAGGCAGGCGGTGGGTGTTGACTCTCAGTCGGAGAATATATCCATTCGCGAGAACCATATCTCCAATTTTGGCTCTCATTGCATAGCAGGCTACACATTCAATACCTTTGTTGATGCCAACACCTTTTCACAGAATGGGAAAAAGGAATCGGTATGGAGCATTAAGTTTTACGATAAGCATTACACCGATTCTATTCCCTATGGACTGCTGGAGCGGGCCTTGTTGGAGTTTGATAACGATTACTATGAGGATATACCAGAGTCGGTTGTTCTTTGGGGGAATAGCTATCCTAAAGTGGAGGGGACGCTGGATTTGCTAATAGATGTGTTCGACATATACTCCTTGCTCTCCGATTTTTCCAAGTCTGTTTATAGCCCTAACTTTTATGGCGATTATCCCTATTGCACCGATTTTGTGAGCTACTTAATGGGCGAGCCCCTGTTTGCGTCCTATGGCAAGGGTGATATTGATAGCTGGTTTTGGGGGTCGGACGGGTACTTAAAGTTTTACATGGTTAACCCGCAGTTTTTTAGAGCTATGCGGGCTAAGGTTAGGGTAAATGGGCTTCAGCCTATAAATGGTGAGCCGCTGCAAAAAATATACAGCCTGCTATTTAGTAAGGTTTTTAGGGGGTATTACAATGCCTACCTTTTTCTGCAGGACTTGGAGGCTATGCAGAGCAACATTTCTCGCTACAAGGAGTTTGTGGACTCAGGTGGTTGGGATGTTGACCTCTTTGTTTTTCATCATATAGTAAAGCCTAGGCTGCCAATGGTTAGCACGGTTTACTACTCCAATACCGACGAGGGCTACACCGAAGATGCCACTTCCTTGGGGCCGTTTTACCAAAAGTCCAAGCTGGATTTAAGCCTATGCACCGTTATGCTTGCTGGCGAGGAGGTAAACGCTAAGGCTCTTTCTAAAATGGTATCCTTTTGGTTGCGACGCAATATGGATGGGTCGGCACAGGAGATATTCCTAACAATGGAGCACTTTATGAATGAACTGGATAGGGAATGGATTCGGCGTTAGCACTTAAAAAGCGATTAGACTCTGGCGAGCAGGTTGATTTGGCGCAAGCGCAATCGGCTCTTGCCGACTCTATGCTTTTGGCGGAGCTACTGTCCGATTTCGATTTTAATATCCTTAACCTATTAAATAGGCTAACTGAGATTGCTGAGATTCCTTTAGCCAGTAGCATAGAGCAGGTAAGGAAATGGACTAGTACGCTTGCCGATATGTCCTTTACTGGCGATGGTTTTTCCATAACTGGGAAAAGTAACGATATACTGTCGTGCTACAACTCAATGGTTGTAAGTGTACTGCTTCGATTGGGCTATCATGATACCGCACGGATAAAAGCAGGAGTGGAGTGGGTACTGCGTTACCAGAACTTTTCCAGGGGCGCAGCCAACCGATGGAGCGGTACTTGGGTAAAAAAGTATGGTGGATGCTTAAAATCAACTCCGTGCTACATAGGTGTTGTAAAGGCCGCCGTTGCTCTAACCGATTATAAGAAGTATCTACCGCCACAGCTTTCCCTTCCCAATGCCGATATGCAACTGCAACAGGCGTTAGAGTACATTCTTTCCCATAATCTTTATAAGCGGCAAAATAGTGACGAGCCAATTACCCCATACATTAGCAAGCTAACCTACCCCTTCTCTTACAAAACAAATGTTGTGGAGATACTCAGGTTAATGCAGGATAATGGGCTCGCTGGCGATTCCCGCTGCAACGCTGCAAAACAGCTAATACGCACAAAGCAGCACAGCAATGGTTACTGGCGTGTAAACAGCTCATACCTGCCCAAATGCTGGGTGCTATTTGATAAACCCCGTGAGCAGGGTTACTGGCTTAGCCACGAAATAGAGAAGTTGATTTGGTAATAATCTTTAAATAGTATAATTCGATGGAAAGACCTTATGCAGGCCGCGCTGTGGTAACAGAAACAATTAGAGGTGTTGTAATTGAGATTCCCGTAAAGCGGAACTGGTTTGTTATTCTATTCTTTTGCGCTTGGTTAGGGGGCTGGTTACTGGGAGAGCTATTTGCTCTTAGCACAGTTCTTGGTACCGATGCCAGTTTTAGCAACCCAGCCACTCTTTTTATGATAGTTTGGCTTGTGGCATGGAGTGTAGGAGGACTATTTGCTATACGAATTGTTATTTGGATGATTATGGGAAAGGAGATTATCTCCTTTGAGGATGGTGTGCTAAAGGTTGAGCGCAAAGGTGCGTTGTTCTCCTCTCCAAAGCAGTTTGATATGCGCGAGGTGAAAAACTTCTCGGTAAATCCCGTTTCTGAGGTAGATATGTTTATGGGCTTTTCGCCCAAGAAAAGGTTCTTGAGTATTGGAGATAGTGGTGCTTTAAAGTTCGATTATGGCCTTAAAACCATTCGTGTAGCAAGTGGTATTGATGAGGCTGAGGCCAAATGTCTGCTAAGTATGCTGATATCAAAGCAGATAGTTAAAGAGCAGTAAGCTTAGGTTTGTGTCCGGGCCTTTGTGAATACAGCTAATCCCTTCCTACATTTCTTACGCCTACTAGCCTATGGTACCTACTTCCCATGGGCATGTAGTAAACTGTAATAAGGTACCTATTCTCAGTGGCAAAGTGACTGCCTTCAAAAAAGGTTGCATCAACTTTGCCCGTGGCATTGTCCTTAACAACAAATATAAAGTTGTAGTAACCCTGTTTTAGCTGTAGCTCAAGTTCGTAGCGACCAAGGCCTTTGTTGTATTGCATCTGGCTTTGCTGGTTGGTTTGCCAGTTGGTAAGCTCGCCGTAAACATGTACGGTTTTCCCCGGCAGCTCATCGTAGTAGGGTAGCTGAAAAAGTACTCGGGAATAATCGGCTTCGGTTGCCGGATTGCTAACTCCATAGCAGTCAACGGCGTATTTTCCGTTT
>DHVO01000212.1 GCA_002412705.1 Bacteroidales bacterium UBA5206
GCGGCATCGAGCTCATGAATGTTGAACGAACGTGATGAGTTAAAGGCTTTGCAGCTTTCGCACTCATTGCATGCCTCCATGTCGGGAGTTGGCGTAAGACAGTTTATGGTTTTGGCAAAAATTCGGGCACAAGTTGTTTTTCCAACCCCCCTAGGCCCGCAGAATAGGTAAGCCTGAGCAAGCTGCTTGCGCTGGATGGCATTTTTAAGGGTTGTGGTAATTGATGCTTGACCAACAACGCTCAAAAATGTTGAAGGGCGGTACTTTCTGGCTGATACAACAAAATTCTCCATAAACTAGTTCTAAATCAGCTCTAAATAGCTGTTTGCTTTAACATGGGTGCATACAAAAATAGCAAAAAGGAAATTGCATTTAAGCTTTATGCTATAGTTTTTAACCTAATGTAAAAAGAGAGTTTGATTATCAGTGTATTCTTTACCTATTAGCAAGGCACCAAGTTTAAGTTAAAAAAAAGAGTCCAACACCTAAGGTATTGGACTCCTATTAATATTGATTTTATGCTAGAACAAGTCAACCGATATGTTCTGAATAAATGCAGTGTAGGTAACCTCGCGTCCCATCTTTGCTTCGGAGAGTAGCATTAGAACAGGTAGCTCCTCACCAGAGTTGGTTGTTATGGTAATTTCTCTACGCTGTCCAACAATTTTTTGTTTAGATGAATCAAGGTAAGCGCTCAAGAACTCATCGGAATCACCTGCATTTGCGGGGAATAAGATTTTAATGTTCTGTCCTAATATATCGGCTCTAGAAACCTCAAACAGCTCTTCGGCAGCCTTGTTAAAGAACTGAACAACACCATCCTGATCGGTTGTAATAATAGCATCAAGGAATCCTTCAAGTGTTTTTTCGTTCCTAATTTTGGACTTTTCTATCTCCTTAAACTGCTGCTTAACCTCTTCACGAGCCTCCCTAAGCTTCTTGTTGAGCTCAATTTCATTCTGCCTAAGCATCTCTTCTTGCTGCCTAAGCTGCAGAGTTTGGGCGTTGGTTTCAATCTCCATTAACTTTTCACGAGTGATATCGTTGGCAATGAATACTACTTTTGCCACCTCACCGTACATGTCGTTCACTGAAGTAAAGGTACCACGAAGCCATTTATCATCGGCGTTTTTACTCACAATTTTAATTTGGCCTTCAAACGGAATTCCATGAGTAACATCGTCCCAAATACGCTCAATTAGCTTTCTATCCTGCTCTGAAACTAGGTCGTAAACAGTTTTAGATTTTGCCTCGGTTAGTATATAGTTAACCTCAGACAAGAAGTTCTCGTTACAGTCTATAATATCGCCAGTTGGTGAGAACTCCACTTTTACACTAGAGCGGTTAAGAGCCTCTATTTGCCCCTCATAATCTAGGCTAAGCTTCTTTTGTTCTGTCGTATCAATGGCTAGGAAAAGAATTTTCTCAACACCACCATACTGGTTACGAACACAGGTGTAGGTTGCAATTGTCCACAAATCCTTTCCACTCTGGGTTACATGTTTCATATCGCCTTCAAAGTGCTTTCCGCCCTTTGCTAGGCTTTGCCAAATCTCATCAAACCACCCCCTGTCCTTCTTGTTTATGAACATGGAAATATGCTTACCCTCTACATCGGAGTTGCCACTATACTCCAATTTACTTAAGAACTTGGTGTTTGCGTATAGTAGTATTCCATTTACATCGTACTCGGCACGAATTAGGGTATGGTTAACAGAATTTGTAAAGCTTATAAACTTTTCGGCTTGGCGAGCAGCTTCTTCTTGAGTTGCTTGCAGCTCCTCCATATTCTGGCGCATCTGCTCCTCTTGTGAGGCAAGAGCCTCTGCCTGTAAACGGGACTCTTTTAGCAGCTGTGCTGTGCGAATATTGATTTTTACCCCAGAAATTGTTGAAGCGATGCTCTCTGCAACCTTCTCAATAAACTCTACCTGGTACTTTTCAAATACAGTAAACGAAGCTATTTCTAGCACGCCATGAACCTCATCGTTCACTTTTAAGGGAACTAGCAGGAGGCATTTTGGTGTGGCGTGCCCCAAACCAGAAGTAATATTCAGGTATCCGCTGGGGATACGGGTAAGTAAAGTAGTTTCCTGTTCAAGGGCGCATGCGCCAATCAATCCCTCGCCCCAATCAACACGCTGATCGGCATATTTTCTACGCTCATATGCATAACAAGCTGTGAGCTTAAGGTGGATATCACCAGGATCATTATCTTCAATTAGGTAAAAACCACCCTGATTAGCCTCAACGTACTTAACAAGGTTACTTATAATTTGGTAGGAAAGTTCCTCTATATTGTCGTTGTCGGCTCTAAGTATTTCTCCAAATTTGGCAAGCCCCTCGGCAATCCAATTGCGCTGCTCATCCTCTTTTCGGCGAGCCTCTTCCTCAATCTTGCTTCGCTTAAGATTATCGCGTAGGTTAACTATGGCCTTACCCAATACATCAGTCTCCTCTGCATGGTAATCGGCATCAATCTCGCCTATACGTAGCTTCTCAACAAAGCGGTATAGCTTACGTTGCCTAGAGAGCTCGTGTTCCGAAAAGGAGGAAGCCTCAAGCTGCAACTTGGAGTAATGCGTTGCGGCAAACCATACTATTGTTGCAATAACAAATGGAGTAAAGTCTATTAGGTAAAAAAGAGGAACCCTTTGATGCAACGATAGCACACCAGAAAAAGTAAAGGCAATATTGTGGTGCAGTGCCTCAAAAAATAGCGCTACAAGCAATAACGCTACCCCCATTAGAAACCCCAACAGGGAATATTTGTACACAAAGGATTTAGAGTATTTTCCTTCCATAATCAGCCGAAAATTTGACTAAAAATATATATTTTTTTTGGAGACGCTTAACTATTATCGCTTTTTTTGTGTGTGCTGCTTACACGTTTCATCGTCCTTTTCTCAAGGTTGTATCCACAAGGCTATCTAAATCGTCTGGATTAAAGGATGTTTCGGTAGAATCAGCGTCATCATCGTTACCGTTATTAGTGATTTTATCATTGATCAATTCATCAAAAACATCTTGACTCTCATGTGCTGGTGACTCTTCTGTTGCATCTTCAATCTTTGTGGTTTGCTCCTCACTCAAAGAAGTGCTAGCTTCATCATCGGTAAACTCATTGGCAACTGTTAGCTTACCCGTTTCATCGTTTAACCACTTTTGCAGCTTAAGTTTATTAACTTCACGCATAGCATCGGCCTGAGCAACAATGTACTCCTGTTCAACTTTATGAAATTCCTGGCTACGCTCCATGCTAATTTGATAAGCAAAGCGAGCCTGTTGATCGTTTATATGCTCCATGCTAATAAGCTGCTTCTGAATGCTAAGGCTCATTTCCTGCTCTTCGGCCTCAAGTAGCTCGTCGTAAGGTCCTCTCCCACTCATTAGCTTAACAATAACCGGAGAGCACTCAATTACAATAAAAAGGATAATTATAAACCAGTTGGCAAACGCCACCCTTGGGTTTTCTTTTGCGAGCTGGCCAATGGCATCGAGTCGTGCCAAAAAGCCGTCGGCATTACGATTAACCACTCCAGCAGATTTGGCCTGCTCATCACGCTCCAGCTTAAGCATAGCTATACGCTGGTTGTTTTGCTCCTGTTGATTAGCTGTAGAGGCTTTTAGTCGGTACAAATCCTCATCAAGCCTATCGAGTTCAACCTTTTTCTCTCGGTACACAGGTCCTTTCCCTTGCTGGTTTGTGGGGCTTCGCCCTTCGGCTTCGGCAATTACCATGGAAAAGAGCTGATTTCTATATGCCTCCTTTTTAGCTAGATTCTCTTGTAACTCCTTATTCTGGTTCTCTAGCTTTTCTATCTCGGCATAGTTGTTATCAAGCGCAGCATTGTACTCAGCCGTTTTGGCCTCGCGCACAAAGAGGAGCTGACGCTCGATTTCTTTTTCAAAAAGCTTTATTTCAAGTGGTTTGGAAATAACAATCGAAATTAGAATGGCAAGAATTAACCGAGGCAAAGCAGCAATAAACTCCTTTTTGGGATTATGCTGCTTCCTAATGCTTGATACAATGTACCAATCGAGAGAGAATATTAAAAACCCCCAGAGCAAGCCAAAGGCTAAAGCAAGGTAAACAGAGTTAAAAACCGTAAACATAGCATAGCCCCCAGAAAGGGTAGCCATTACTCCAGTAAGGAAAACGATAACACCAATACCGTAATACTTATTATAATCCGTAGGACAACGCTCTATTAAATAGAGCCTTGCTCCTGAGCACCAACAAAAGAATTTGTATATGCGCGATAGCTTGCTGGGTTTGCTTAATGTTGTATTGTTATGAGAATCAGACATTAAAATTCACTAAAAAGGTTTAAGCACAAATGGGGCAATGCTATCAAGAGGAAGCACCTTATCGGCTGCACCCAATTTAATGGCCTCCTTGGGCATGCCAAAAACAACACATGATTTCTCGTCCTGCGCAACAGTCTTAGCACCAGCCTCATGCATCTCCAAAAGTCCACGAGCACCATCGTCGCCCATACCAGTCATTATAACACCTATGGCATTTGCGCCTGCATATCGAGCCGTGCTCCTAAATAACACATCAACCGAAGGCCTATGCCTATTAACCAAAGGGCCTTCCTTTACCTCAACATAGTAACGCGCTCCGCTCCGCTTAAGCAGCATATGGTAGTTACCCGGAGCTATTAGAGCACGCCCACGAATAACGCTGTCGCCATTCTCTGCCTCCTTAACCGATATCTTACAAATCTCATTAAGCCTATTGGCGAATGAGCGGGTAAACTTCTCGGGCATGTGTTGAACAATTACTATCCCTGGACAATCCATAGGGAGGGCCTGTAAAAATACGGTTAATGCTTCTGTTCCTCCTGTTGATGCTCCTACGGCAATTACAATTTCCGTAGTTTTTATCATACTTTGAGACGAAGTAACAGGGGGTAGAACTGCATCGGCCGAAAGCTTAGGTTCAACGGTTAAGGGTTCGGCAAAACGCTTCCGGGAAAGCTTTGCGTGAGCAGCAGCCTTTATTGCATCGCAAATACGAATTCGAGATTCCTCAATGAACTGCTTTGTGTTCATTTGCGGTTTGGTAATTATCTCTACAGCTCCATACTCTAGAGCCTTCATACCCGTTTCGGTTGCCGCATCGGTTAAGCTGGAAATAATAACCACGGGAATAGGATGCTGAGCCATGATTTTCTTGAGGAATGTCAATCCATCCATCCGCGGCATTTCCACATCCAGCGTAATAACATCTGGTGTTTCGTCGGCAATTTTCTTTGCTGCAAAATAAGGATCCGAAGCCGTTCCCATAACTTCAAGCAATGGATCGGAGGCAACAATCTGACTGAGAGTTTGGCGCACAACGGCCGAATCGTCAACAATAAGTACCCTAATCTTTTGGCTCATAAACTAGTCTCTGTTTGCTAAAGATTTACTGACTCTGTCCAAGCGTTTTCTCTATGTAACGCTGTTTAACTTCTCCTGTTGCAGTATCGTACTCAATTTTTCTGCCCAGTTTACCTCCCACACTTTTTGCAATAACGGGAATTCGCAGCTCCTCAAGGGATTCAAAGGCAAGTTGGATGTTACGTGCTCCAATGTTAAACTGCGAAATTGTGGTTTCTATAACTTCACCACCACCAAAAACCTTTGCCTGCAGATTTGAGCGCTTGGCACCAAGCGATACCATTTTTTCCACAAGGCGTTCTATGGCAATATTTCCGTATTTAGGACTAGCTAAGCCCTGCCCGTTCCACAAGGGAAGCATGAAGTGATTTATGCCCCCAATTTTAATTATTGGATCATACAGGCAAACGGCAACACACGACCCCAGTATGGTTGAAACCTTATGTGGTGTAGCACTGGCAAACAACGCTGCTGGATACAGGAAATGTAAGGGTTTCTCTTCCATTCCAGCTGAGTTTAAAAGGTTTCCTCTTCGTTACTAAAGAATGTTTCGTTAGCATCGGATGCAAAGTCACTGGTAGGTGCATCGGCCTCGGGAATGGTGATTGTAAACGAAGAGCCCTCACCAAGCTCGCTGGCGACCTCCATTCTACCCTTGAGCATATCAATTATAGCCTTATTTACCGATAGCCCTAAACCATGCCCGCGGTTAAGTGAGTTTATGCCAGAATCTACTCGTCTAAACCTGTCGAATATTATTTTCTGGTTTTCCTTTGAGATGCCAATACCGTGATCCTTTACGCTTATTCTAAGCTCGTTTTTCTCAATCCAGGTTGTAACCTCTATGGCCCCCCCTTCAAAGCTAAAGTTTACTGCATTGCTGAGTAGATTAGAAAGTACCATTCTAAGCTTCTCTGGATCTGTTTTAAAGGTAAATAGGGGGCTATTGGTTTGTATGTCGAAGTTGTGAGTAGCAGTAATACGCTTCTTCTTCATTTCAAACTTAAACGACTCAATAACGCTATCGATAAGGTTTCGTATATCAACGTTAAATATTTCGGGGAAAATTTCGCCCGCTTCTATTTTGGCCGCCACAAAAATGTTGCGGAACTGAAAATCGAGATGAAAAGCCTCAGAGTGTATAAGCGCTACCATTGATATCACCTTTTTCCAGTTCTCCTTATCAACAGAGAGAATTGCACGGGATAAGCCTAAAATGGATGTAAAAGGGTTTATAATCTCATTGGTAATATTGGAAATAAAATGGCTTTTTAGAGACTCGGATTCTTCCAACTTTTTATTAACGACTCTAAGCTCATCGTTAAGATTCTTAAGCTCTAGTAGCGCATTCTTGTTCTGCTCAAACCTCCGCCTAAGCTCGTCGAGTAATTCGGTATCGGTTAATCGTTGGTCCATGTTGTAATCGGTTTGTGAATCAAAGTAATGCTGTTGTACTTTACGCCCTATTTCCCTTACCCTATGGAACAAATTAGGTGCACTGAAAATATGCTAGTACCTGTTTAAAAGGGTAATTTAGCTATAATCGTTGAAAAATGGTAGGCTTAATCTGCTTTAATGGCACATCCATATTCATAATAGACTCCGAGTGTCCCAAAAAGAAGTACCCACCTGATTTTAGCTTGCTACAAAGCTTGTTTATCACCTTTTCCTGTGTTGCCCTATCAAAATAGATAAGCACGTTACGGCAGAATACAACATCAAATGTTTCGGGGATGTCGTAGTACGCATCCATAAAGTTAAGCCGTCCAAACCTAACCTTTTTGCGTAGCTCGGGAACTACCTTAACTGTAGGATTGGTTCTCTCCTTGCTTTTTAAAAAGTACTTGCGCTTAATGTCCATTGGGATGTTAGCAACCCTATCCTCTTTGTAAACAGCTTCAACAGATTTTTGAAGAATTTGGGTTGATAAATCGGTTCCCACAATGCTGTAGTCGAACCCAGAATTTGCATTG
Source organism: Bacteroidales bacterium UBA5206 (assembly GCA_002412705.1). Taxonomy (GTDB): domain Bacteria; phylum Bacteroidota; class Bacteroidia; order Bacteroidales; family Tenuifilaceae; genus UBA5206. The sequence goes on from DHVO01000212.1 coordinate 7,365, forward strand.
GCAAACTCTTGTAAAACAATAGCAATGGTATAAGGTTCTTCGCCACTGGAACAACCTGCACTCCAAATTTTTAAAGGACCATTTACGCGTCTGTTCTCATAAAACTGGGGAAGCACCTCCTTTGATAAAAAATCGAAGTGAATGGGCTCCCGAAAAAAGTCCGTTTTATTTGTGCTAACCACATCAAGCATATGGATAATTTCGATACCCGTATTATCCTTATGAAAAACGTATTCGCAGTAATCCTTAAATGAGGTCATTTTAAGCTCTCTAAGCCGCTTTTGTAAGCGGCTTTGGAGCATAATTTTTTTTACCTGAGGCATTTTTATCCCGCTCTCCTTATAGATAAAGCTGCTGAGCTTATCAAACTCATCCTGAGAGAGCTGGGCACGGTATATCTCATTCAAATTAGGATCGAACATCGCAAATAATCTTTGTTAAATATCTAAAAGTCGTACTGTAAAGCAAAAAGGAAACGAGTGTTACCAATTAGCTCGCTATTTGTAACCTTTGCTTTATTGGCAATGTCGATAGTGCCATAAGCAGCAGCAGTATACTCAACCTCAAATGCAAATAGGTACTGATTTTTACGGTACATTACATTGGGCGACACACGGAACATGTAGTCGATATCGGCTCCCCTGCCATAAATGCCTGCTGCAGAAACCACATTATCGGCTGCCCCTAGGTTTTTAGCATACCCGCCGAATAGGCCAACCTGAAGATCCTTACCATATGTAACATTGGTAAAGGCAAAGAAGTGTCGTAACGAAGTATAGGTTTCGGCACCCGTTTGGGCATCAACAGAGGCTACGCCATACCCACCTAACATTAGGTGATCGGCAAGGTTTTGTCCGTACATCACCTTAGAGCGAATGGTTAACTTGTTTGCCTGAACCTTTAAAAAGGCCATACCCGATAGTGTACTAATACGCTCGGTTGTGGCAAACTTAGATTTTCCATCAACTGGTGAAATGGTAAAAAGCCTTGGGCGGAGACTCTTAAAATCTGCTGCAACGCCAGCTGTAAAGGTGCTGCTCTTAAACTGTAGCTGAGCAAAAAGATTGGGCAAAACTGCATTCCTTAAATAGGATGAGGATGCTCCATCGGGACCAAAGCTTTTGTAATCGCTCTGGTGTATGGCCGAAACGGTTCCAAAGAATCCCTTAGAAATTTCGTGAGTTAAAGTAACTTGAGGGCTACGATTAAAGCTCTGGAATGGAGCTCCTGTATTCAACCCCACCACATATGGGTAAACGTCGGCAACAAGCATTGGGTGCCAGGTTTGACCGGCCATAAGCTTGGTTCTACCCCAGTTTAGTGTTGCAAGTGCATGCCTAAATCTGAAGTGCACATTTGAACTTAACCCTGTAAAATCGGCTTCAACAAGGATAGTGGATTTTGCCCCAAAAATATCGGGCATGGTAATATTCGTTCTCAAGCGTGTTGCCATAGCCAAAGAGTTTAACCCAGGTGCCGCTAATATATCCTCACCGTTGGCATCTAACGAGGGTGCTTTAGGGTACAACAGGAAAAGGCCATCAATGGCTTCTACGTTCTGTCTGGTATCGTACCAGTACTCAAAACGGAAAAACCCGCTAAAGTCAGCCTTTGGCTTGGTTACTACTGTTGTATCGGTTAAAGCATAAGCACTACTTACCAGCGTGCTTACAAGTAGAATAAGGTATAGTTTCCTCACGATTAAACTTTAGTAATTGTATTAAACATCAAAAAGGCTGTTCAAAAAGATTTTCCAGCATCAACTCCTCAATCTTTACAAGGGAGCGACTTTTTGAACAGCCTCTTATTTGGTTTCGCATTGCAACTATCGCAATTGCTTTGCGCCAAAACAAAATATTGCAGAACCCTTTAGCTAGCCAATTTCCTCGATCTCGCTAGTTTTCTCGGTTTCGTCGGCCTTATCTTTCATGCTAGATAGCTCGTCTGAAGAGAATACCGAGTCCATGTTAAGAATCATAATAAAGCGATCGTCGATATTGGCTACGCCCTCAATAAACTCCGATTTGTACTTGCTTCCAATGCTAGGTGCAGGCAGAAGCGTGTTCTCATCAAGTTCAAGAACGGCTTGAACGGAATCAA
>DHVO01000258.1 GCA_002412705.1 Bacteroidales bacterium UBA5206
CCAGAGCTGTATGCAACCCGTAAAAAGGTTGACGTTATTCCGCTAGATGGGCATAAATCGGAGAACAGAGTGGTTAAGCAGCCCTTCTTTGAGGTTAAGGATAAGCCATCGGTAAAAAAGGAGCGTGGCGACGATAAGCAGCAGAGGGTTATTGAGTTTGATTTAACTCCTTCTCGCGACCCATTTGCCAAGCCATCTCCCGCTGCATCGGCTGAACCAGAGTTTGTGGTAAAAACCACTAAGCCCGAGCCCGTTGCGCAGCGCCCAGCAAAAGCTACAGGTTCAAAACCTGCTGCACCGCTGGCTACGCCTCGCTCAAATATCGACCAAATGGAGAAAATTCCAGCCTATGTACGTAATAACATCAAGTTGGATCAGGTAGATCACTCGCGCAATCCTAACGTGTCGAGGTACACCTTGTCCGATGATGATGGCGAGATTACCCTGCGCAGCGATAATGCTTACCTGCACGACAACGTTGACTAGAATAAACAGATGTTAGAAACTAGATATTAGACGTTAGATACTAGATACTAGACACCAAACACCAAGAAGCCATGTCACTAGAAGAACGCATAAACTCCGAGATAAAATCAGCCATGATGGCTAAAGAAAAAGTGCGCCTTGAGGCCTTGCGTGCAATAAAAAGTGCCATTCTTTTGGCCAAAACCGAAAAGGGCGGCTCCGATGTGCTAACCCAAGAGGCAGAGCTAAAGCTGCTTCAGAAGCAGCATAAGCAGCGTAAGGAATCGGCTGAGATATTTGCACAGCAGAATCGCCCAGAACTTGCCGAAAAGGAACTTGCCGAGGCTGCAGTTATAGAGGAGTTCCTACCCAAGATGCTTACAGATGAGGAGTTAACCCAACAGGTAAAAGCCATAATTGAGCAGGTTGGCGCAAAAGCCCCATCCGACATGGGCAAGGTTATGGGCGTTGCCTCCAAGCAGCTTGCAGGTAAGGCCGATGGCAAAGCCATATCGGAAAAGGTTAAGGCACTATTGACTAGCTTTTAGTACTATTTGACAAAACGGAGCCCTTGTTATTTTGACATCTCGCTTCGTTTTGTAAATTAGCGTATGGCTAAAAAAATAGAGGAATTAGTACTATATATTGACGAGGACGCAAAGTGCTGTTTATTATTGGAGTCTTTTTTCCGTAGTAATGGTTTTGACTTTCACTCAGCATCGTCAACATCAGAAGGGCTTCAGAAGGCAATAGAACTATTGCCTTCTATCATTATTTGCGAGAAGGATTTCTCTGGGCTTTCAGGAAATGATTTAATCAAGATGCTTAGGGAGATTGCCACCACATCATTAGTACCCATTGTTGTTTACGCATCGGTAACAGAGAAGGACGACATTCTTAGCGCCCTATCGGCAGGTGCCGAAGATTTTGTTGAGAAGCGAGACAATCCCTCCGATTTGCTCAACGTTGTAAATAATAGAATAGCAAAGAAGAGGCTGCTGGAGCAAGAGAACGACAAGAGGTTAAAGCTCCTTCTAGAGCACATTCAACAGGGAGCTCTGGTTCTCGATTATCAGCATATTGATTATGTAAACGATGCTTTTGCCGAGTATGTGGGGTACAACTCGCAGGAACTGGTAGGGAACAACTTAATCAACATTGTTTATACTGAGGATATTATGATTGTAGCCACAGCAATTTCAAATTGCTGGATTGGTGCTACAAACCACTTTAAGACTAAGTTTAGAGCCATTAAACGCGATAACACCCTAGTTTGGATAGACTTTTGGGGTACGCTAACTTCGTCGGCTGGTAACAAGAGGCTCATAGTGAGTGCCACATGTGCCCCTTGCGAAGCAGAGAAAAAGAGATTGTCCGAAAATGAGGTTATAGAAGTTAACCTCTCCAATAGGGAAATTGAAGTGCTTGCCTATATTTGCAAAGGATTAACAAGTGCCGAAATAGCCAACGAGGTATGCTTAAGTGAGCGAACCATAGAGGGGCATAAAGCAAGGTTGTTCCAAAAAACAAGTACAAAAAGTACGTTACAGCTAGCCATGTGGGCTGTAAAGAATAAATTCTATAGTGTAGAATAGCAAATAAGCATATGAAGAGTAAAGCATATAAAATATTTGTTGTAGAGGATCAGGTTGTGAACCAGATGCTAGTTGAAAATCTACTTGTTGATAAAGGCTACTATGTTCGAATATTTCCAAAAGCAACCGAGGCGCTATCTGCAATTCTGGTATCAAAGCCAGACCTTATTGTATTAGACCTGATGATGCCTGAAATGGATGGATTTGCATTTCTTGAGCAGCTTAGAGCGTTTACCCAAATTCCGGTACTAGTTGTTACAGCAAGAATGGACGTGGAAAGCATGAATAGGGCAGTAAAGTTAGGTGCCAACGACTATATGATGAAACCATTCCATACCCAAGATTTTACGAATAAGGTAAACCGGCTCCTCCAAGTTCTGTAGCCTATCCTTTTATGCAAAAGTAGCGTCATTATTTCTCATTAGGTAAAATTACGCTATCCTTTAATCTGATAAACACAATGTAATGAGAGGTTTAGTGTAATGTTAGGTATTATTACCTGATTTTAACTTCTACGCTAAAACACGTAGTTTAACTCTAACACCTGCTCTATGTAATGCCCTAATTTTGTTTTACAAACACCCAAATAGTGATGTTATGGAAAACGAAATTAGCGGCAGCGTTCAGTCTTACCTAACCTTTAAAATTGGCAATGAGGTTTTTGCCACCCATGTTAGCGTAGTGCTTAACATAATAGAGGTAATGGACATTACAAAGGTTCCACATGCCCCTGTTTACATGAAAGGTATTGTAAACCTAAGGGGTATGGTACTTCCTGTTATCGATACTCGTTTAAAACTGGGTATGCCAGAAACCCAGTTTACCGAAAAAACCTGCATTATTGTTATGGACATAATGCTTGATGGAGAACTTGTACACCTAGGGGTGCTAGTTGATGAGGTAAGCGAGGTGCTCATTATTGATAAGGCAAATATTGAACCTGCCCCATCCATTGGTGGTGTTTACAAATCCAAAATAATTAAAGGAATTTCGAGAGTGGACAATAAGCTAATAATGATTATTGATGTTATCCACCTCTTCTCTGAGGATGAGCTCTTCTCGCTATCCTCTTTAAATAAATCTCTTGCCCAGTAGCCCAAATTTCCCAAATTAATAATCCAAACATTTTGAGTCATGACACTAAACAACATTAAAATTGGTGTAAAGCTTATTTCTAGCTACTTAATAATAGCTTTACTATGTGCCGTAGTTGGCATAGTAGGTATTCGCAATATTAATAGTATAAGCGATGCAGATACCATGCTTTTTGAACAAGCAACTCTGCCTGTTTCATATATGGGGCAAATTACCACAGACTTTAATAGAATTCGAGTAAATAACGTTGAAGCTGCTCGAATTACCGATTTAGATCAAGTGGAGAAACTTAGAGAGAATGTTGATGCATATAACACGAATATTAATAAGAATATCGAGCTATATAAAGGGACGTACATCGATGAAGCCGACAGGTTACTTTTTGAGAAGTTTATTGCCCAGTATAATCAGTATATAGAAAAAACCCGAAACCTTTATAACTTAATTGGTGCATCAAAATTTGAAGAGGCAATAGCCTCCGTTAATGGCGAAATGCGCGAAATAGGTTTTGCAGTTAATCAAATGGGCGCAGAGATTACAAAGCTAAACATTGATGCCGCTCATAAAATTGCCGATAGCAACAATGTATTGGCTAATCGCTCTTCTAGCATTATGATAATAGTTATAGTTATTGCCACATTAACAGCAATACTAATAGGCTTTGTGCTATCCAAAAACATCACAACTGGCATAAACAAGGGTGTGACCTTTGCGCAGGAGATTAGTGAGGGGAACCTTAGATTAAATGCAGAGAAAGAATACTTAGCCCGTAAGGACGAGATAGGTATGCTGGCTAAAGCCATGCAGCAAATGGTTGAGAAGCTGCGCGAGGTTGTTTCTGTTGTTGTAACAGGTGCCGATAATATTGCTTCGGCCAGCTTGCAAATGAGCTCTTCGTCGCAGGAGATGTCGCAGGGCGCTACAGAGCAGGCTTCTTCTGCCGAGGAGGTTTCCAGTTCCATGGAGGAGATGGCTGCTAACATACAGCAGAATACCGATAACTCACAACAGGCCGAGAAAATTGCGCTTACAGGAGCCGAAGGTATTAAGAAGGGTAATAAAGCGGCATCGGTGGCTATTGAGAGCATGAAGCAAATTGCTGAGAAGGTTTCCATAATTGGCGATATTGCATTTCAAACCAACATATTAGCACTAAATGCAGCGGTTGAGGCTGCTAGGGCTGGTGAGCACGGACGTGGATTTGCCGTTGTTGCGGCAGAGGTACGCAAACTTGCAGAGCGAAGCAAGGTGGCTGCCGACGAGATCGATAGGTTAACAAAGAATGGGGTTAAAGAGGCCGAAGATGCAGGTGTACTGCTGGGATCAATTGTGCCCGAGATAGAAAAAACGGCACGGCTTGTTCAGGAAATTTCTGCCGCCTCGTTGGAGCAAACATCTGGTGCCGACCAGGTAAACACTGCTTTGCAGCAGCTTAACCAGGTTACTCAGCAAAATGCAGCTGCAAGTGAGGAACTTGCAACAAGTGCCGAGGAGCTTAGTAGCCAAGCCGAGCAGCTTAAGGATGTAATGTCGTTCTTTAGCCTTGAAATTAATGCTAACGCAAGAAACGCTTACGCTCAGCAGGTTAAAAAACAGCATGTAGTAACTAAAACTGAACATAAGCAGCCTAAAGTGGCTCCCTCTAACGGGCACTCACAAGCCAAAGGAAAAAAGTTGGTATTTGAGTCTAATCATGTAGCCGACGATAATGGGTACGATAGATTCTAATTATGGGTAAATAAAAAAGCCACCAAGGGTAGGGCAATCCTAGTGCTTGGTGGCTTTTTTATATGGCAGGCGGTATTAATTAGCTTTAAAGTTGTACTTTAATATTGGCTTATTTAGTGATATTTCTGCTTTTATTACTCTGCTTAACTTAATGATGGTATGCTTTCTAGTGAACTTGATTTAAAAGCGCTATTGCTTTATGCAATAGAAAAAATGGAAGGGAATTCTGTTAATCATCAGAATATTGACCAATGTGTTGCTCTTTGCAAAAGCTATCTGTTAGCAGATAGCTTTCCTTTTTCTGATGCTACCAATACCTTAAGTTTGTTATCTGAAAGTATTGCCGAGGTGGCAATTATTTGTGATCGAACCTTTAATATTAAGTACGTTAGCCCTTCTGTGTCTAGGGTGTTTGGCGTTTCTCCATCGGATTTTACAAACAGCAATCTCTTGTCGTACTTTGTTCCCGAAGCGGGTTTAGTGCTAAAAGAGGAACTTAAAAAGCAACAGCAGGGTGCTAAGCAAGGCAACGACTCCAATAGAGTAGTGGTTGTTGAGGCAGAATTGGTCCAACCAACAAGTAGTGTTATTTGGATTGAGCTCTCTGCTCGGTTAATGGGCGTTGTGGAAGAGTCCAATCAACAAGTTCATTGTATTGTTAGGGATATTACCCAGCGTAAGGAGAATGAGAATAGGCTTAAGCGAGCCGAGGAGCGCTACCGTCTCCTTTTTAGCAACATTAAGCAGGGGTATGCGCTTCATGAAATTATTATTGATGATTATGGTAAACCTTGCGATTACAGATTTATTGATTTTAACCCAGCATATGAGAACTTAACAGGGCTTAAGCTAAACGATGTGGTAGGCAAAACGGTTCTAGAAATTTTTCCAGATTTAGAGCAGTTCTGGATTGATTTATACGGCGAGGTTGCGATAAAAGGAAAGTCAAAGCACATCCAGCAATACACAAAGGTACTAGATGCTTACTACGATGTTTGGGCATTTTGCCCTCAGGAAAATCTATTCGCGGTGGTTTTCTCCGATGTTACCGAACACGTTAGGGCAACCAACAAGCTAAAGGAGTCGGTAAGTAGGAATAGCGCCATTGTAAAAGCCCTTCCAGACTTGCTGTTTATGTTTAACCAGAATGGCGATATTGTTGATTTTGAGGCAAGCAATACCAATTTGCTTTACACTCCAAAGGAGCAGTTTCTTGGAAAAAATGTAACAGATGTTCTTCCCCCAAGTATTGCCAGCCTAACGCTTAAAAAGATTGAGGAGACTCTTTGTGGTGCTGATGTTAGCGTTTATACATATACGTTAAACGTTAATGGCGAGGAGCGTTACTTCGAGTCAAGAATGGTTAAATCGTCTCACAATGAGGTGCTCTCTGTTGTTAGGGATATTACTGAGCGCGAAAAGGCATTAAGCAAGCTGTTAACCCTATCAAAGGGTATTGATCAAAGTCCTGTATCCATTGTAATAACCGATGCAAATGGTATTATTGAATTTGCAAATCCTAAGTTTTACGACTTAACGGGATATACCGCCCTTGAGGTTTTGGGCTCCAATCCTCGCATTTTCAAGTCGGGGCATCACCCTAAACAGTTCTACACCGATTTGTGGGACACTATAAAATCTGGTAAGGAGTGGAAAGGGGAGTTTTGCAACAAGAAAAAGAGTGGTGAGCTGTTTTGGGAACAGGCATTTATAGCTCCCATACTTAGTCAGCGAGGAGAAATAACACAGTTTATTGCGGTTAAGGAGGATATAACGCTTCGTAAGCAAACAGAGCAAATACTAAGGGAAAACGAGTTTAAGCTAAAAGAGCAGAACGAGGAGTATCTGAGTTTAAACGAAGAGCTTAGCGAGAGTAATGCCCGTATTCTTAGAATTAATGCCGAACTATCCGATGCGAAACGGGAGCTGGAGGAGCGTGAGCACCTATTTATTGCTGCCGAAAATATGGCCCAACTGGGGCATTATACCCTTGATATTGCAAATAACTGCTGGACTTGTTCAAGTATGCTAGAGAGCATATTTGGTATAACCACTAGTTTTGATAAGAGTGTAGAAAGTTGGCTTCAAATTGTCCATCCCGAATTTCGCGATGAGTTGTACACCTATCTAATTAATGAGGTGTTATGCGAGAAACGGGAGTTTAACTATGAGTACAAAATAGTAAGGGTTAACGATGGAGCTGTGCGTTGGGTGCACGGGCAAGGTACTTTAGATATAGATAGTGAAGGTAATCCCGTAAAGCTTTTTGGCGTAATTCAGGATATTACGGATAGGAAACAGTCCGAAGATCTAATTCTACAAAATCAGCAGCTACTAATTGCTCAAAACGAAGAATACGTAAAGGTAAACAATGAGCTTAGAGCGCTTAATGATAGAATACAAGCGCTAAACGCTGAGCTCCAGAAGTCAACAGTAAAGGCACAGGAAAGCGATAGGCTTAAAACTGCATTCCTCGCAAATATCTCGCACGAGATAAGGACACCTATGAATGGTATTATGGGGTTCTCTCAGCTTATGTTGGAGGCTAACATTTCACCCGAAAAGATGAAACAGTATGCTCAGGTCATTTTCGATAGCAGCAATCAGCTTTTAACAATAGTTACCGATACGCTTAATATTGCCCTTATTGAGTCCCAGCAGGTAGTGCTAGACGAATCCGATTGTTGTATTAACGATTTACTGGTTGATGTGTATAACAGCTTTAAAGAGCTTGTTACAAAGAGTGGCTTGCATATTTACTGCAAAAAGGAGCTTTCCGATAGGGACTCAACAATACTTTGCGATGGAGCAAAGCTAAAGCAAGTGCTTTCCAACTTAATTGGCAATGCCCTTAAGTTTACTCAGGAGGGTAGTATTACTTTTGGTTACACTTTAAGGAGCAATTTCCTTCAGTTTTTTGTAGAGGATACCGGCATAGGTATAAATCCAGAGTACCATAATATAATTTTTGAGAGCTACCGTCAGGTAGATGAGTCATCAACAAAACTTTATGGAGGCACTGGTGTTGGGTTGGCTATTTGTAAGGCGCTGGTTGAGCAAATGGGCGGTCGTATTTGGGTTGACTCACAGGTAGGGCGTGGTTCAATATTTCTGTTTACGCTACCATATAACAACGTGCTACCCTTAATGAATTCCGAAAGTGCTAGTAGTGCTGCTGAAATGGTTTTAGTTGTTGAGGACGAAGAGGTTAATTTCTTGTTTATTGATGAGATGCTTTCCCATAATGGTTACAAGGTATTGCACTCCAGTAATGGGCAAGATGCTGTTGAGCAGTGTCTTAGTAATAGCTCTATAGCAGTAGTATTAATGGATATTAAAATGCCAGTTATGAATGGCTACGATGCTGTGCAGGAGATCAAAAAGCATAAGCCAAATTTGCCAATTATAGCTCAAACGGCATACGCACTTAACGAGGACAAGCAAAAGATATTGAAAAGCGGATTTGATTTTTATGTTAGCAAGCCTATTAACCCTAAGGAACTATTGGGGATTCTTAGTACTCTTTTTGCAAAAAAGCATTCGGTTTAGCCTTTAATTATTAATCCAATAGATTTATATGATTTCACCTTTTCAAAGTAGTATTTTAGTTTTAGATGAGACGCCGGATGGTGGCTCTTTAGTTGTTGAAACCTTAATTCAAAGTGGTTATTCTGTTTATAGTGCTGCAAATATTGATAGCGCTTTGGGGTACTTGAGCAGTAGCTGCATAGATTTAATAGTTGTTAATGGAATACTTAATCAGAATCATAAAAGTATATGTGCTGCCATTAAAGTTTACCCTGTTTATGCTGGTATTCCCATTGTTTGTGCCATAGAGAATGCTCACGAGGGTACTTTTAGCGAGTTAGAGCTATTGGGTGTTACCGATTTTGTTCGAATGCCCATCGTTAAAAAGGAACTTGTTTTCCGTATAGAGTCTGTGCTTAGGTTAGCGCATAGCGAAAGTAAGTACGAAGCCATTTGTAGCAACGCAACAGTAGGAATACTCATACATCTGCAGGGTATTGTAAGGTATGCAAACCAGCAAGCGGTAAATTTAATTGGAGCTACATCTCATAGCCAGTTACTGGGGAAAAGTATTGTGTCGTTCCTCCCTGTGAATCAAAAAAAGGTGTTTATAGAGAGGCTCGCGCAACAAGGTGTTCTCATGTGTACCGAATCGGTTGAGTACGACGTGCTAAGGGTCGATAAAAAGGAAATATCAGTATCGGTAAAGGAGAGCGAGATTAATTATAACGGGAGTAAGGCTGTTCTCGCTTTTATATCGGATATCACAGAAAAAAAACAAATTAGCCACAGGTTGGAGCAGCAGCTAATACTACATAAAACCCTAGTTGACTCCATTCCCTTGCCTGTTTACTTTACCAATAGGGAGCTTGCTTACACTGGGTTTAACACAGCATTTAAGCAGCTGTTTGGAGATAAGCTTGCCTCTAACCTTCTTTTTAAAAGAAAAAGCCTGTTTTCTCCTAGAAATAATATTAAGGAGGAACTCTTGGATAAAGAGATTATGGAAAAAGGCACTCAGGTTGAGTATGAGTCCGCGTTGCCTATTTGCCAAAAAGGAGTGCGAAATGTTGTGGTGAGAAAAACCGCTTACTGCGCCAACAGCGGTAAACCGTTGGGGCTTATTGGGGTGTTGGCCGATATAACCGACCAAAAGAATGTAGAGAAGGAGCTAAGGGAAACCATAAAAAAAGCAGCTACTTCAGAGGGGCAGCTAAGGGAGCTGCTTAGCGAAAAGGATAAGTTTTTTTCCATTATTGCGCACGATTTGCGAAGTCCAATGAATGGTTTTCTTGGGCTATCGAAACTCCTATCCGAAAGATTTTATAGCCTCCCTCCCGAGATGGTTCACAAGTACACCGTTGAGATTGCAAAGTCAGCTTCGGTTTTATACGATTTAATTGAGAATTTATTGGAATGGTCGTGCATACAGCGCAATGCGATTAGCTTTCAACCAGAAACAGTGTGTTTAGCATCAATCCTCTCAGAAACATTAGATTTGCTTGCCATCTCTATTGATAATAAGGAAATTCAAATTCATAATAAGGTTAATACCGATATTATGCTTCAAGGCGATTATACAATGATTAAGTCGCTGTTTAGAAACCTTATAATCAATGCAATAAAATTCTCATACAGAAAGGGAAATATAATAGTTCAGTCGGCCTATTCAGCAAATAGTACAGTAACCATATCTATTGCAGATAAGGGTGTTGGCATTTCCCAGGAAAAGCAAGCAAAGCTATTTAAGATAACTGAAAAAATATCCACCCTTGGAACAGAGGGAGAACCCAGCTCTGGGCTTGGGTTAATCCTCTGTAAAGATATTGTTGATAGGCACAAGGGATCGATTTGGGTAGAGAGCCAACCTAATGTTGGTACTACTTTCTTTGTGCAATTCCCTTGTATTAGCCATTCTTAACGCAAAAACTAAGAGTATGAGCCAACGGAAACAGCTTCTTGATTATGCCGAGCAGGAGCGCTTAGTGAAAGAGAACATTGCACTTAGAACATTACTGGAGTCTTTAGCAGGTAGTGGGCAGTCAATATCGGAGCGGATTGCATTAGATGGGATTGGCGATTTCTCTAAGCTTTTTAGCGAGAGTTCTGAAATGCCTAATTCTATGGTAAATATCAACCTAAAGATGGCTTTAGACGGGGAGGGGTTGGTGAATCGATTTCCCATTGGAGTTTACCGAACAACTATTGATGGTAACATCCTTTTTGCCAATAAGTTTCTAGCGCAGCTTTTGGAAATTGAGCAGGAGAAGCTGATTGGTGCCTCGGTTCACGATACAATTAACCAAGTTCAAACCAGGGAGAGTCAAATTGAGAAATGGCATATCAACCCGCATAAAGCAATTCAAACAGAACTCGAGCTTAAAACATATAAAGGTGCCACAATATTTGTAAGAGATACAAGTCGCCCTTATTTCGATAGCCTTGGAAATATTCTTTACATAGATGGAATCATAGAGGATATAACCTTATATGCTATGTCCAATAGGGCGCTAAGCGAGAGCGAGGCTCGCTTTAAAGCCATTGTCGATAATCTACCTCAGCTAATCTCCGTTGTAACTGGCAATTTAGAGTTTCAGTACGTAAACAAATCCTATGAGGTTTTTTTTAAGCGCGATATCAATGATATAGTTGGGAAAAGAATTGAGGATATTATTGGTAAAGAGGTTTTTAGTAAAGCTAAGCCCTATATCAATAAGGTTTTAAGGGGAGAACGGGTTCATTACCAGGAGAAATTTGAGTACAGCAAGAATCAAATTGCCCATATGGATGGAATTCTTGAGCCTAGATTTATTGACGGGAAACAGGATGGCTACTTTGCAATTCTAAGTAACGTAACAGAGTACAAGAAGCTATTTCAGGCACTAATGGAGAGTAAACTTAAGTACCAAGAGTTCTTAAATATGCTTCCTCAGTATGTATTTGAGGTTGACTCCAATTTTAATTTCACTTTTCTAAACAATTTTGCCCTAAATAGCCTTGGGTTAAAGGCCTCCGATATAGAGAAGAGGAGTGTGAGCGTTAGGGATATTGTTTTGCCAGATGATGTAGATGTGCTGGAACGCAACTTTAAAAAAGTGCTAAGCGGTATTAAGCAGGAAGGAGGAGAGTATCGGTTGTTTTCACATAAGAAAGGAATAAGGTCTGTTAAGATATTTTCTGCCCTAGTTTTTACCGATGGATTACCAGCTGGCTTACGAGGTGTTGCTTTTGATGTAACGGAACAAAGGAGGAACGAAAAGGAACTAATGGAGAGCCAGCAAGCCCTTAAGTTAAAATTGGAGTATATCCTTTCTTCCGACTCCCCTCAAAAGGAGCTGCACCTTACCGATATTGTTGATTTAAACCGCTTGCAGCAGCTTCAGGATGAGCTTGCATCTATTTTGGGCGTAGCATCGCTTATTACCGATTCAAATGGGAACCCAATTACAAAGCCGAGCAATTTCTCAACGCTTTGTAAAATAATTAGGTCAACGCAGCAGGGCAGTCAAAATTGCATTCTATCCGATAAACATCTGGGCGAAAAAGCCTTTCTTGAGAAGAGGCCTGTTATGTCGGTATGTGAGAGCTGTGGGCTAATGGATGCTGCGGCTCCAATTATTGTTGATGGCAACTATGTTGGTAACTGGCTAATAGGGCAGTGTAACGCAAACGGGCTTACTAAAGCCGCGGTGGAAGAGTATGCTAAGCAGATAGGTGCAAATGCGCAAGAAATGGCACAGGCTCTAGAGCAAATCCCAGTGTTAACTCAAGCCGAATTTCAAAAGTCAACCAATTTGCTCTCCCTTTTTGTTAGGGAGATGAGTGGTACCGCTTTTAATAACCTAATGTTGGCAACAAAAATTAATGAGCAGCACGAGTATCAGGCGCAGCTGCTAAAAGCAAAGGAAAAGGCCGAAGAGAGTGATAAGCTCAAGTCTGCCTTTCTAGCCAACATCTCACACGAGATTAGAACGCCCATGAATGGAATCATCGGTTTTTCTGAGATGCTAATGAACCCCAACTTAACAAATGAAAAGAGAACCAATTTTGCTAAGATTATTATCGATAGTGGGATGCAGCTGCTGGGCATTATTAACGATGTTCTGGATATTTCAAAAATTGAGACAGGTCAACACAAGCTTAACCTAGAGCGATTTAACGTAAATACAATGATGCTTGATTTGCACCATTTCTTTGCGGAAGCCGCCAATAGTAAAGGTGTTAGGCTGTACGTTAATTTTGGGTTAGACGATCAAAATGCGTTCATCCTTTCCGATCCTATTAAACTTAGACAGATACTAACCAACCTGCTAGGCAACTCATTTAAGTTTACCAAAATGGGCTCCATTGAGTTTGGATACGATGTTGTTGCCGATATGCTATACTTCTACGTTAAGGATACAGGTGTAGGTATATCTCCAGAGCATAAGGACGATATTTTTGACCGTTTTAGGCAGCTAGAGTCGCCAACAACAAAGAGTTATGGGGGTACAGGTTTGGGTCTCTCCATCTCCAAGGCCTTTGTTGAGCTAATGGGGGGCAAAATATGGTTTACATCGGAACAGGGCAAGGGTACAACTTTCTGGTTTTCCATGCCCTTCTCGTTGGGTGAGGAGAAACCTATGCTTAGCACGTTAGATAAACCTGTTGATTATAATCCGCTGGTGCTTATTGCTGAGGACGAAGAGATTAACTTCTTTTTACTTAAGGAGATTATTTCGAGCAAAGGAGTAAAGGTAGTACATGCAAAGAACGGGCAAGAGGCTGTTGATATGGTATTTGCAAACCCCAACATATGCCTTGTTCTTATGGACATTAAAATGCCCGTTCTAAATGGTATTGATGCTGCCAGAGAGATAAAGAGAAGTAAGCCTGATATTCCAATTATAGCTCAAACGGCTTTTGCGCTGGAGTACGATAAGGATAAGCTTAACCAAAGCTGTTTCGACGATTATGTTACAAAACCCATATCAAAGCAGGAGTTGCTTGATCTACTTTTTATAAAGTACAAAATAGCTCCCCCTAGTTCGTAAAAAAAGCAAAGGAAGGCTTGCCTTCCTTTGCTAACTATATAAATGGTGTGTTATTGGGCTAATTGCATCAATTTATTTAAGATACCCGTTAATTGGGCCATAGGCATGGTAAAAGCCCGTTAGCATAACTGTGTTAACATCGGCGGGGCTATTGGCAATGCCCTTACTTACAAGGTACTCTCCAATTTCATTGGCCTTAATAAGGTAGCTTTTTGCTATGCTGGCACCCATGGTGCTCATCGTTTTTAGTTCGGCAAAGTAGTTGGTAAGCAAGGTCTCCTTTTCTGGGCTAAAGTTTACCGCTTTCCATGGTTGGAGCGATGCTGGGTAGGCCCCAATTCTCTCCATGCATTGCTGCTCAATAAGCTGCACATCAACATAGCTTCTTGTTTGGGTGTTGTAAACGGCAACTATTTGTCCCTTTTCGTACTTAAAAATACCGTCCTTTTGCGATCCATTGGAGAATTGACCACCTTTTACTCCCTGTTCTATTAAAGTGTCTAGGTAGTTGCTGTGCAGGCGCTCGTCAAGGAAATAGGGCTGCATTACACTTAGTATGTAGGAGCACACATCAACACCAACATAGTCGAGTAACTGGAATATCCCCATTGGGCGAATAAGGAAATCCTGAGTAATCTTATTAATGGTGTAGATAGCCTCAACCATTGGCATGCTTTCGGCAAATTTTTCGCTCTCCTGTATGCCGTATATGGCATCGCGCATAAAGTGCCCGTTACCAATAAATCCTGCAAAATCATTGGATGGAACAGCTATCTTTTTTAGGTTCTTTATGTAGGTTGTGGCAAAGTTAAGCACCTCATCGGGGGTGTTGTTGGCTTTAATAACCTCAACCAGTTTTTGTATGGCTGGAGGGTTGTAAAAGTGAACGCCAAGAATTCTTCCGTTTAGGTTGGCATCGGTATTCAGCTTGTTAATGGGTATGGAAGAGGTGTTTGTGAAAAACCATGGTTTATTGGGGTTGTTTTCATCAATCTGCTTAAAAATCTTAACCTTAAGGGCAGGGTCCTCTTTTATAACCTCAATTATTAGGTTCGATTTGTAGGTTTCCTCCAGCGATGTTACTGGCTTAATAATAGCCATTACATTGGCAACGTACTGGTTCACGTAGTCCGCATCGGTAACAAGGGTTGGCCTGTTAAGGTAAAGCGCTTTTATTAAATCTACCTTCTTTTCGGCAGCTTTGGTAACTTGGGTTTTCACATACTCCAAAAGCCCTTGTAGCCCCTCTGCCGATACATCCATAGCAACTAGTTCAAATCGTGTGGCTTTGTTCTCGGGTTTTAGGCTAAGGTTCGCCATTTCCATTGCGGTAAGCAAAAGGATTCCGCTACCCATTTTACCTGCTGCACCTAGTATGGCAACATTACTTAAACGTTCGCTGTAGTTCATAATATTAGGGTGTGTTTGTTATTTATTTTGTGTATAATGTTATTAGTGACTACCAAACAGGCTTTTGCTTGGCCAAAAATGCTTTCATTCCAACTTCGCCCTCATTCCTAAAAAGAGAACCAAACTCCTTGGCTTCAAGTTTCTGTCCGTCATCAAAAGGCATATTTAGGCCATCGCGTATTACCTTTTTAGCAAGTTTTATTGCTTTAGGTCCCTTGGATAGAATGTTGGCTGCTGTTTTTGTTGCTGTTTCAAGAAGTTGGTTGGGTTCAACAACTTTTTGCACAAGCCCCATTCTAAAAGCCTCTTGCGCAGTAATCATTTCTGCAGTTAGTATAAGGTACATGGCATTGGCTTTACCTATAAGCCTTGCCATGCGCTGTGTGCCTCCATAGCCTGGTATTATGCCAAGGTTAACCTCTGGCTGCCCAAAAACGGCATTTGTACTGGCAATTCTGAAATCGCAGGCCATGGCTAGCTCGCAACCACCTCCTAATGCATATCCGTTAACCGCTGCAATAGCTGGAATATCTAGGCGCTCAATTTTGTTAAAAATACTTTGCCCTAATAGCGAGAACCGTTCGCCCTCTTCTTGGGATTTATCGGCCATTTCGGCAATATCGGCACCTGCAACAAAGGCTTTCCCTGCTCCCGTAATAATAAGGAGTTTCGCTTCGGTAGGAAGATTGGTTAACAGATGATCCATCTCTTCAAAAAACCGTGTGTTAAGGGCGTTCATTGCCTTTTCCCTGGTAATGGTTACCGTTAGTATGCCCTCGGTTAGGTCGGTTTTCAGAATTGTGTATTCCATATACTTGTGCTTATTTAGGTTTAAATCAGGTGTATCGGTCAAACGTTTAACACAGCAAAACAAGATACTAAAGTAGCCCTTTTTTGGCAAGTGGAACAGGCTTTTTGTTTATTATATACATCGGGACTGGTAAAGGTAAAGTAACCATAAGGGCTTTGTGTCTATGCTTTATCCCATTACATGAGTTGGAATTTTTGTGCTAGTTCTAGGGCGTGTCTATTAGCTAGTTTACCTTTCACTTTATCGCACATTATGGTGCAATTGGTTTGATTATGAAAAAAAAACATCCATCTAATTTAAAATTGTAACCAAAAGATGCCTTAGATTTGTACCCTATTGCATAGGTAAAATGTTTATCTTAGTAAGTCAATATTTTTTGCTTATTTTCTGGCAAGGCTTTAACCCAATAGCAACATAAGGTACATTTTTTATTATGGACAAGAATCAAATACGTGAGACCATTGCCCGCAGGGCTGCTTTAGAGCTAAAGGATGGCGACTTGGTTAACCTTGGAATTGGTTTGCCAACAGCAATTCCAGAGTATATCCCCCAAGGGGTAAGCGTTATTCTACAGAGTGAGAACGGTTTAATTGGACTTGGTCCAAGCCCAACTCCCGACAACGTAAACAAGGATTTTATTAACGCAGGTGGTGGTCATGTAACCCTTGTTCCAGGCGGTTCTAGCTTTGATAGTGCTACTTCTTTTGGCATAATTAGGGGTGGTCACGTTAATGTTACCTTTTTAGGCGCTTTGCAGGTTGATGAAAAAGGAAACCTTGCAAATTGGATGATTCCTGGCAAAATGACCCCAGGTATGGGTGGTGCAATGGATCTTTTAGTTGGTGCCAAAAAGGTAATCCTTACCATGGAGCACACCGCAAAGGGTAATCATAAGATTTTGGCGGAGTGTAACCTGCCGCTAACTGCAGCTGGCCGCGTTCAGCGCATTATTACCGAGATGGGTGTTATGGATGTTACCCCACAAGGTATAGAACTGGTAGAAATCAACCCAGAATTCTCCGTAGATCAGGTTCAAGCGGCTACTGGAGCTAAGCTAATAGTATCACCCAACCTAAAACCAATGTTACAGTAAACCAACGTAAAGCTATGAGTAAAGTATATATTGTTGCAGCAAAACGTACTGCTATTGGAAAATTCCTAGGTACAATTGCTAATGTTCCTGCGGCCGATTTGGCAGCTACCGTTATTAAGAATATCCTAACGGAGACAAAGGTTGACCCAGCAAAAATCGATGAGGTTATTGTTGGTAATATTCTTATGGCCGGACAAAAGCAGGGTGTTGCTCGTCAGGCTTCCATTAAGGCTGGAATACCACAAGAAGTGCCTGCGTATGGTCTTAACATGATTTGTGGTAGCGGCATGAAATCTGTTATTAATGCCGTAGCCAGCATCAAAGCAGGCGAGGCAAACCTTATTCTTGCCGGGGGAACAGAGTCGATGTCTGGTGCTGGTTTTGTAATGCACGGAACCGTTCGTAACGGTCAAAAAATGGGCGATATGACCATTCTAGACCACATGGTTACCGATGGTTTAACCGATGCTTTCCAGGGATACCACATGGGTATTACCGCAGAGAATATTGCGGCAAAGTACAGCATTACCCGCCAGGAGCAGGATGCTTTTGCCTACGCATCGCAGCAAAAGGCTGCAGCTGCAATTGATGCTGGTAAGTTTAAAGGTGAGATTGTTCCTGTTGAGATAGTTACCAAAAAGGAAACCATTGTTTTTGATACCGATGAGTTTGTTAACCGCTCAACCAATGTGGAGAAGCTTGGTGGTCTTCGTCCTGCATTCAAAAAGGATGGAACCGTAACTGCGGGTAACGCATCGGGTATTAACGATGGCGCATCGTTTATTCTTGTTGCGTCGGAGCAAGCCGTTGCCGAATATGGTCTTACCCCACTGGCCGAGGTTGTTGCTACTGGTCAGGGTGGCGTTGACCCTGCAATTATGGGTATGGGGCCCGTTCCTGCCATTGCCAATGCGCTTAAAAAAGCAGGTATGAAGCTTTCGGACATCGAGGTTCTTGAGCTTAACGAGGCATTTGCGGCTCAGTCTCTGGGCGTAATTAAGCAGCTTTGCGAGGATCATGGAGTTAACGCCGATTGGTTCAACAAGGTATGCAACATTAATGGTGGCGCCATTGCTCTTGGTCATCCCATTGGGGCATCGGGCAACCGTATTACTGTTAGCCTTATTCACGAGATGAAGCGTAGCGGCAAAAAGTTTGGCATGGCCTCTCTTTGTATAGGTGGTGGCATGGGAACTGCTGTTATTCTAAAAAACGTATAGTAATTTGATATAGTGCACATTAGTGTGCTTTGTAATCCAGTATGTTGAACAACATACTGGATTTTTTATTTTCGCAGCGGCATTTTCGTGCCAAAAAGTTCTTGAAGGCTCTCCATGAGCTAAGAAACAGGACAGTGTCCTGATACGGTACACCCCCCAAATCTCTTTTTGTCCCTTTTTCTAACATCAAAGGGCTAGTTATACCCAACAAGAATCCCTGTGTGTTGTGTAATATTCAGTATATCAGTGTGTATTGTCTTTTGGAATGGCTGTTGTTAATACGCTAACATATACGCAAGCTTTCGCAACGCAATGGTTAGTGTGGTAACATGAGTTGAGAGTAGTAAGGATTTGTGGAGTTTTGCAGTAAGGAGTTAAATTGCATCGATTGGTATTTAGGCGGAAACGCTTTAACGGAATAGTAAACGTTTTAAAATAAGTAAAAATGACAAGCGAACAGTACATTGAGAGTCTAAGGAAGATGAACCTTAAGGTTTACCTCTTTGGAAAGCTAATTGAGAATCCTGTTGATCATCCAATGATCCGTCCATCAATGAACTCTGTGGCGATGACCTACAAGCTAGCCGAGATGGATGAGTACAAGGACTTGATGACTGCAAAATCCAACCTTACAGGCAAAACGGTTAACCGTTTTTGCCATCTTCACCAGAGCACCGAGGACTTGGTGAAAAAGGTTAAAATGCAGCGCCTTCTTGGTCAGAAAACTGCCGCTTGTTTCCAGCGCTGCGTTGGAATGGATGCCTTTAACGCTATCTACTCAACTACTTTTGAGATTGATGAGAAGCACGGCACCGAGTACCATAAGCGCTTTGTTGACTACCTAAAGTTTGTTCAAGAGAACGACCTTACTGTTGATGGTGCAATGACCGACCCTAAGGGCGACCGTGGTTTGTCTCCATCGCAGCAGTCGGATCCCGATATGTACGTTCGCATTGTTGAGGAGCGTGCCGATGGTATTGTGGTGCGTGGCGCAAAGGCTCACCAAACGGGTGCAGTTAACTCTCACGAGCACCTTATTATGCCAACCATTGCCATGAAGGAGGAGGACAAGGATTACGCTGTTTCGTTTGCTGTTCCTTCCGATGCCGAGGGCGTATTTATGATTTACGGTCGCCAATCGTGCGATACCCGCAAAATGGAGGAGGGTGCCGATATCGACGTTGGAAACTCACAGTTTGGTGGTCATGAGGCGTTGGTGATTTTTGAGGATGTGTTTGTACCCTGGAACCGTGTGTTCCTTTGTAAGGAGTACGAGTTTGCCGGGATGATGGTTGAGCGCTTTGCTGGCTATCACCGTCAGTCGTACGGTGGATGTAAAGTGGGTGTGGGCGACGTGCTAATTGGCGCATCGGCTCTTGCTGCCGACTATAATGGCGCTGCAAAGGCTAGCCACATTAAGGATAAACTTATTGAGATGACCCACCTTAACGAAACCCTTTACTCTTGCGGTATAGCATGTTCATGCGAGGGACAGAAAACTAAGGCTGGCAACTACCAAATAGACCTTTTGCTGGCTAACGTTTGCAAGCAAAACGTAACCCGTTTCCCTTATGAGATTGCTCGCCTTGCTGAGGATATTGCTGGTGGTATTATGGTTACCATGCCATCGGAAGCCGATTATAAGGACGAGAAGATTGGCAAGTACGTTCATAAGTATATTCAGGGTGTTGATAGCGTTGATACAGAGAACCGTATGCGCGTGCTTCGCCTAATTGAGAACATGACTCTTGGTACTGCTGCGGTAGGTTACAGAACCGAATCTCTTCATGGAGCCGGTTCGCCTCAAGCTCAGCGCATTATGATTGCTCGTCAGGGTAATATTGAGGGCAAAAAGCAGCTGGCAAAGGCTATTGCTAAGGTTGACGAGAGCAAGAATAAAACCAAGAAGTAACAACATCGTTCTGCGATAACTCTCTATATATCAAGGGGGCAGGTTAATTGCTCATCGTGTTGGAAAAGCTGCCCCCTTCCCTTTTACTTCAAGAACTTAATAACGGCTACTAGTAAGCAGCCATTCAACTACTTATTGACTTTTACAACCACGCAACATGGATTGGAGAGCAACATATACAAGAAAGATTACCACTGCCGAGGAGGCCATTAAGGCCATAAAAAGCAACAGCAGGGTGGTACTAGGGCATGCCGCAGGAATTCCGGTTGACACTGTTAGGGCATTGGTTGCCGCAAAGGATAGCTACAAGAATGTGGAAATTGTGCACATGTACTGCCTTGGCGCTGGCGAATACCTTACCAAGGAGATGGAGGGACACTTTAGGCACAACGCCCTTTTTGTTGGAGGAAATGCACGCAAGGCGATTGAGGAGCGTAGGGCCGATTATACTCCGTGCTTTTTTCACGAGATACCCCGATTGTTTACCAATGGCTCATTGGATGCCGATGTTGCGTTAATCCAGGTATCGCGTCCAAATGAGGAGGGATACTGCAGCTTTGGCGTATCGAGCGACTATACAAAGCCTGCTGCCCATGCTGCAAAAATAGTTATTGCCGAGGTGAATGAGCATATGCCTTTTATTGGTGGCGATAACCAGATTCATGTATCGAAGCTGGACTATGTTGTAGAAACCTCTAATCCGCTATACGAACTACCTCTTCCTGTTATTGGCGATGTTGAGCGTGCAATTGGCGAGCATTGCGCCAGCCTTATTGAGGATGGTTCTACCCTACAGCTTGGTATTGGTTCTATACCCGATGCTGTGCTGATGTTTATGAAGGATAAGAAGCGCCTAGGAATTCACACAGAGATGTTCTCCGATGGTGTTCTGGATCTGGTTGAGCAGGGTGTAATAACTGGCGAGGACAAATCGTTGCACAAGGGTAAGATGGTTGCCACATTCCTTATGGGAACTAAGCGCCTTTACGATTTTGTGAATAACAACCCCAATGTGCTCATGTTCCCTGCCGATTACGTTAACCATCCTGCGGTTATTTGTCAGAACCATAAAATGGTATCAATCAACTCCTGTGTTGAGGTGGATTTAATGGGGCAGGTTGTTTCGGAAGCAATTGGCCTTAAGCAGATTAGTGGTGTTGGGGGACAAGTTGATTACGTGCGCGGAACCAGCATGGCAAAGGATGGTAAGTCCATAATGGCAGTCCCATCAACAGCAGCCAAAGGAACTGTATCGCGCATAGTGCCATTCCTTGCCGAAGGAGCAGCCGTAACAACCTCTCGTAACGATGTGGACTATATTGTAACCGAGTATGGTATTGCTCACTTACGTGGCAAAACCCTTAGGCAGCGTGCCGAGAGCTTAATTGCCATTGCGCACCCAAACTTTAGGGCTATGCTTACCGATGAGTTTAACAAAAGATTTTAGCGTTGAGTAGTAACCAGATATTAGGAGGACAAAAAATTGCAACTGTTTAAATTAAAATCAAGGCTAAGCAAGTTCGACACGTTTGCCGAGTTTGCTGCAGAGTTTAACCTCTCTGCTCAGGATTTGGTAATTACCAACGAGTTCCTTTTCCAACCTTTTATGAAGGGCCTTAACCTTGGCTGCACCTTTGTGTTTCAGGAGAAGTACGGTGTGGGCGAGCCTTCGGACGAGATGATGAACGCCATTCTTGCCGATGTTAAAAAGGTTAGCTACAACAGGGTAGTGGCAGTAGGTGGAGGTACTGTAATTGATATCGCCAAGCTATTTGTGCTAAAGGATTTAGCCAATGTGGTTGATGCCTTTGAGCGTACCATCCCCATTGTTAAAGAAAAGCAGCTGGTTATTATTCCTACCACTTGTGGTACAGGTAGCGAGGTTACCAACATCTCCATAGCAGAGCTAAAGAGCAAGCATACCAAAATGGGCTTAGCCGATGATCAGCTTCTTGCCGACGATGCTGTTATCATTCCTGAGCTGCTTAAAGGTTTACCATACAAGTTCTATGTGTACAGTGCCATTGATGCGCTTATCCACGCTGTAGAATCGTATGTATCACCAAAATCAAACAGCTACACAAAAATATACTGCCGCTCGGCAATTGAGACCATCTTGGATGTATTCCAGAAGATTGCAGAGATAGGCCCCGACTATCGCTTTGAGCGCTTAGAGGACATGCTTGTGGCTAGCAACTTTGCTGGTATAGCCTTTGGCAATACAGGGGTTGGCGCGGTTCACGCATTATCGTACCCACTTGGTGGCACTTATCATGTTCCTCACGGCGAGGCTAACTATCAGTTTTTTACAGCAGTGTTTGAGTGCTACAACAGGAAGAACCCTAATGGCACAATTAAGGAGGTTAACGCGCTTCTTGCCAACGTACTTTGCGCTGCTGAGGATAAGGTTTACGTTGAGCTGGATAATCTTTTGGGCAAGCTGCTTAGTAAGAACCAGCTGCGTACCTATGGCATGAAACCCGAAGAGGTTGAGCTTTTCACCGATAGCGTGCTGCAAAAGCAAGGGCGTTTGCTAGCCAACAACTACGTGGAGCTATCGCGCGAGGAGATACGTGCCATTTTCCAATCTCTTTACTAGTAGAAAATAAAAACAACCGGATTAAAACATAAAACCATGACAATAGCTGAACTTTTAGTTAGAGCAAGAGTTGCTCAGGTGAAGTTCGAAAGGGATTTCAACCAAGAACAAGTTGACCTAATCGTAAAAGAGGTTGCAAAAACCATTTATGACAATGCAGAAACCCTTTCACGCATTGCGGTTGATGAAACTGAAATGGGCGTTTATGAGGATAAGGTGG
>DHVO01000021.1 GCA_002412705.1 Bacteroidales bacterium UBA5206
GGTAGAATGGCCGTTTGAATTCGTCTAGCATAGTATATACTATCTGTAATTTCCTGTTTTTGCTTGGCAAGAAGGTCGCGTTGAATCATAATTTCATCGCGTTGGGTTTCAATCTCCTCCTTTTGCATCTGAATCTCTGCATTCTGCTCTGCCAAAAGAGTGTTCTTACGTTTCTTTTCCTGAAGCTGAATAACCACGTATGCGGCAAAGAATAGAACAAGGGTAATACCTATCCCCATTGCCAACTTCTCAACTCTATTTCTTTTAATGGTTTCGTCCTTAAGGGCCTGGTCCTTTGTGAGGATTTGCAGCTGTTGCTCTTTCTTTTCTGTTTCGTACTTAGTCTGTATTTCGGCAATGGCTTCAAGATTTCCCTCGTTAAGTAACGAGTCCTTAACGCTTCCAAACTCCTTATAGTAGGCCAGCGCTTTATCAAACTTGCCCAGTTTTTCGTAGGATTTAGAAATACCCTCGTAGTTTAGCTTAATAATCTCCTTTAACCCGATGTTTTGCGATTGTTCAAGGCTGGAGAAATAATATTCTAGCGCCTCCTCGTTCCTGTTTTGCAGAGAATAAACGTCGCCAATATTATTTGTAATAAGGGCAATGCGGCGTTTGTCGTCGAGTCTGCGGCATATGCGTAACGCCTCTTGGTAAGATCGTAATGCTGCCGATAGTTCCTTGTTTGCGGTGTAAACGCTGCCAAGGTTTATTAGGTTGGATACAATTCCTGTAGTATCGTTCAGCTCCTGTTTTAGCTTTAGCGATTGCTTGTAGTAGGACTCCGCTTTGTCAAAGTCCTTTTTCTCTTCAAATAGAACACCTATGTTATTGAAAATCTGAGCCGATGCCTCTTTTGATTCTGGTTTGTCTGGAGTTTGCTGATGGTATGCTAAGGCTTCGTTATAGTACCTTAACGCTTCATCTAGCTGATTGAGTTCTTTTAATATTCCTCCAATATTAACTTTCCTAATGGCAGCCTCGTTAGCGGCTGCATTGCGAACCGACTCAATGGGCGATAGCTTTAGCCTTTCGCTAATTTTGAGCGCTTCAACAAAATACTCAAGCGATTGGGAGTAGTTTCCTCTGTAAAACTCAATGTAACCCAAGGTATTTAGGCCTCGCGAGATGTAAGTTGTGTCCTTGTGGGCTGCTGCGTACTCCTTTAGCGTTAAAAGGGTTTCGATGGATTTTGTATAGTCGTTCTGATATACATAGGTCATCCCTTTTAGGTAGTAGATATCGCAAATTACACCTGGTCTTTTAGATGATTCTATGTCAAGAGAGAGCGCTTTGTTGGCAATTTCTATAGCTTTATCGTACTCATTTTTATACTGGTGTGCAACAATTAGCTTGTTGTAGCTCTCAACAAGCTCTGCAATGCTGTCGGTTTTAGACAGATAGCTAATTGATTGGTTAAGTATCTCAATGGATTCATCAAGAGATTCTGGGCTTTCTGCGTATTCTGAGATAATGCCAAGAGCTTGCCCTTTAAGGTAAAGAGCGTACCCTTTGTAGAAATTATTGTTGGTTTCGGCAGCAGCCTTAAAGCCGCTATCGGTAAAGGTAATGGCCTTGTTGTATGTGTCTAGTGGGGTGTCCTCATTGTAATCGGCAAGCGATAAGTAGTTCTTGGCAATTTGCAGAAGTACCCTTGCCATGTTCTCCTTCTCTGTTTTCTTGAGAACATTTTCTAAGCTATCTATTCTATTTTGATATACTTTTTCTGCATTCTGCGAAAAAGCAGTGGCGCTAATAAGGCAAAGGGTTAGTATTGTTATGTGTAATCTTTGTTTTAGCATTGCTTTTGTTTTGGCTGGCTGGTATATAATTCATAAAGTTACTAAGATAAGACATTATGCTAAACTATTTTTAAGATAGAAAAAAATCTTAACGTACAAATTAGCATTGTATAATTTAGATTTGGTGCAGATGTATGGTGTTGTTGTATAGCGTGTTGTGTAAAGCAAGGTAGGCTAGTATAGGGTATTCCCTAACTAGCCTAATGCGTTAAATGTGTTGGGCTGTGCTACTTGGGAAGGGTGAATGAGAATGTGCTTCCTTTGCCAACGTTGCTCTTTACAATAATCTCGCCACCAGCACGCTCAATGAATTCCTTGCAAATAATTAACCCTAAGCCTGTACCTTCCTCATTAGCAGTTCCCTTTGATGAAAAGGATAAATCGGTACGGAAGAGTTTATCAATATCGTTGGGGTTTATGCCTATACCATCGTCAATGGTGTCGATTCTAACCTTTTGGTTCTCGTCCACATACGCTTTAACAAGAACCGTTCCCCCAGCATGGGTAAACTTTATGGCGTTGTTTATAAAGTTTCTAAGTACAGTTGAGGCTATGTTTTTATCGGCGTATGCCTCCAGCTCATTGTCAACATCAAAGGATATGTTAATGCCCTTTTTGTCGGCATTAATCCTTAGTAGTTCCGTTTCCTGACTGATAATTGTGTACAGGTTTATTGTTTCTGGATTATAGGCTAGCTTCCCCGTTTGGGTTCTGGACCATTGCAGAAGGTTTTCCAAGAGTCGGAATAACGATTGTGCCGACTCGTTTATTACGCCAATGTACTCCTTGGTTTCCGTTGTGCTAAAGTTGTCGTAGTTATTGTGCAGCAGCTCGCTAAATCCCAACAGCGCGTTAAACGGGTTTTTAAGATCGTGTGCAATAATGGAGAAGAACTTATCTTTTGTGTTGTTAAGCGCTTTAAGGTTTATCTCAGATTCGCGGAGCTTTTCATTTGCTAACTTCAGCTCCTCGTTCTTTTTGGAGAGTAACTCGTTGCTTTTCTTTTTAAGATGAAGTCCATAGTAAATAAGAAACAGTAGTCCCAAAAGAAGTAATGCTAGTATTATTAGGTACTTCTGAAAGTTCTTTTGTCTTGTGGCATCAAGCTGCTTTATTTCATTGTCCTTTTTAAGTAGCTGAATCTCCTTTTCTTTGGCTTCGGTCTCAAAGCGGGTTTGCATCTCAATAACCCTGTCGTTACGCTCTTTATTGTGAATGGAATCCTTGTAGGCTAGGAGTTGAGTTTGGTACTCAACAGCTTTTTTGTACTCCCCTCTGCTTATGTAAACTTTAGAGAGTATCTCAAAGCTCTCGGCAAGGAAGGATTTGTCGCCGTATTGCTTCACAAAAGGAAGTGCTTCATTAACATACTTGTATGCCAAGTTTATATCTCCTTTGGCAAGTGCAACTTGGGCAAGGTTGTTATTTGTGTTTGCAATGCCGCCAATATCGTTAATTTCGGTACTTATGGCAAGGGAACTTTGGTAGGTTTGTATTGCTTTGTCGTAGTTTTTTAGGGTTGCATGAACGTAACCAATGTTATTTAGTACTGTGGAAATACCCGATTTATTGTTCTGCTTTTCGTAGTGGCCTAACGCGCTATTGTAGTATTCAAGCGCCTTGGTATAGTCGTGCTCTGTATCGTAAATAATGGCCAGATTATTTAGTAGGTTTGCTATGGACTCTGTTTTTCCAATGTTGTAGTGGAGCTCAAGCGATTTTTGCATGTACTCCTTTGCCATATCAATGTTGTTGAGACTTGAGTGAATCTCACCAATAATTGAGTATGTAAGGGCAAGTGCTTCTTTGTCCTGTTGGCTTATAGCAATGTTTGCTAGCTGTAGGGCGTATTCTAACGCTTTGTCGTAGTCACGTATGTATCTGTATACAGTAGTAATGAAATAAAGTGTGCTCTTTTGATTCTCTATGTCGTTATACTCAATGGCTGTTTTTAGCGACTGCTTTAGGGTTTCCAAACTTTCGTTAATTCTTCTAAGCCGATAGTACGTTACACCAATGTTAAAGAGGCTGTGCGATACTCTAACAGCAAGTCCATGCCTTTCTCTAATCTCTTTAGCTAATGTGTAGTAATGAAGTGCCGAATCGTTAAAATGAAGAACAGAATAGGCATTTCCTAGTGCGTTGTAGGAGTTGGCTAAAAGCGTATCTACGTGGCTTTTCAATGCTAGAGAAGCACCTTCTTTTGCATAAAAAAGAGCAGAGTCGGCATTATTAATCCTGTAGTGGTAGGAGATGTTTGTGTATATGTCTATTTTTTGCTCAACGCTAGTAGCGTTGGAAAGGCTATTGAACAGGCTGTCCAATGCTGCATCTCTATCCTGAGAATAGACGCTAACCCCTGATGCAATTAGAAAGCAAAGAGGAAAAATAGAACGTAAAATAAAGAGTCTCAAGTCGTAAAATTTATTTAGGCAAATTAAAGAAAACATATCCTAATGGCATTGCTTTTTACTAAGTTTTTGAGCAGTAAAAGCCTAATTGGTTTCGGTAATGGTACTCTTTATATTTCCCACTGAAAGTATTGTTGCTATTTCGTCTCCAGCTTTTACCTGATCCCCGCTTTTTAATAGCACCCCATCGATATATGTTATTGAGTAGCCTCGTTTAAGCACGTTTTCGGGATTTAGGGCATCAAGGTTACGTTCATACGCCTCAGTTTTACGAATGGCGGTATTTATGAATTTGAGGCTCTCCTTTTTTAGGACTAATTGATACCCCTTGGTGCGTACTTTCTGCTTTTCTATTTGATTTGTTATTAGTTGTGATAGTGACTTGCCTCTTTTTTGTAGTCCGTATTTTTCTCGCTGTACAATGAGTGAGGTGAGATTAGCTGCCTTTGACTTAATCTTCTCGTGCTGTAATGTGGCCCTATGTGTAATTTCGTAAACATGGGAGGGGAGAACCATTTTTATCTCCTGTAGTCTTTGGCTATTAAGGGCAATAATCTCCTCAACGCGTTCTGTAAAGCGTTCCCTGAGGCTAATAGCTAGTGCCTCGGCATCATAAAACTTGGAAATAAGGAACTCTGCAGCCGCAGTGGGGGTTTTAAGCCTTTGGTGTGCAACTATATCGGCAACCGATGTATCCTTTTCATGCCCAATGCCTGTGATTACCGGAAGTGGGAATTGTGCTATGTTGGCAGCAAGCCAGTACTCATCAAAACAGGCTAGATCCGATTGCGATCCACCTCCTCTTATAATTGCAACAACATCAAAGTGCTGCTGTTGCTCGTAAACTTGGTTAAGGGCATCTACTATTGATGATTCGGCCAGTGCCCCCTGCATAGAAGCGGGGAATAGCGTTAGCTCAATGTTATACCCATATGCATTTGTGTCAATCTGATTTACAAAGTCTTGATATCCCGCAGCATTTTCCGATGAAATTACGGCCACTCTTTTGGGTAACAGGGACAGCTGCAGCTCCTTGTTCATGTTTATTACTCCCTCGTTCTCAAGTCTAAGTATGGTTTCCCGGCGCTTAAGCTCTATCTCCCCAATTGTATAGCTTGGCTCTATGTCCACAATCCTAAGGGAAAGCCCATATACCTCATGAAAGGCCAAATCAACCATTACCATAACCTTTAAGCCTGCACTCAGCTGGCGTTGGGTTGCTGTTTGGAAGTAGGGTTTAAGCATTCTATAGGTGTCGCTCCATATAGTTGCCCTGTTCTTGGCAACTATTTGCGAGGCTAGCTCATCTTTTTGCACCAGTTCAAGGTAGCAATGCCCCGTGCTGCTCTCCTTTATCTCGCTAATTTCGGCTGTAATCCAGTAATAGTCGGGGAACGAACCCTGCAAGTAGGCTTTTATGCGCTGATTAAGTTCAAGTAGCGATAGCTTTTCTGTTGTTCCCATCTGTTATTCTTGTAATGCCTTACTTTGCCAATTATAGCTTTAATGCTTTGGTTGAGATCTTGGTGTTGCCGTAGGTTACGTTAATGAGGTAAAGTCCGCTTACCAATTTTCTTGGCAGGTTTAGCTCTACCTTGCCATTGTTAGCGTACACCCATTTATTTACTAGGCTTTGCCCATTGGATGCTACAACAGTTACATTAACCAAATTGTTTGAGGCGCTGGGGAGCGATAGTGTAATAGTTGACTCGAACGGATTGGGGTACACTGTAAGCCCTTCCTTGTTTAGGTTGGTGACATTGTTGGTGGATAGCGCACTGGCAAAATTTGGAATACCATAGCCTAAGTTGTTGTTGGGCGATTGGCTTAGCGACGCGTTGGCTTTAATAAGGTCAACAATTTCCATGGCAGTGTACTCTCTGTGGGCTTGCCATAGGCAAGCAACCATACCCGAAATAACGGGTGCCGACAATGAAGTGCCATTTGCTGTGCCTATTGAACCGTCGGTATTTTGAACTGCGGTGTAGTAGCCCATGGCAGAAACATCGGGCTTTACTCTTCCGTCGGCTGAAGGGCCAACAGATGAGAAGTTGGCCAGTGCACCCGTTGATGTAGTTGCACCAATGGTTAGCACTCCTTTTGCATCGGCGGGAGCCGATATGTATCGCCAGGGAGAGTCGCCATCGTTACCTGCGCTAATAACTACAACCATTCCTTTTTTTGCTGCAATATTGGCAGCCCTAGTTGCTGGTGTGGTTTTTCCGTCGAGTTGAGAGTAGGTGTGGTTTTGCGATGCCACATCAAAGGTGGTGTAACCTAACGATGAGTTAATAATATCGGCGCCAATGCTATCGGCAAACTCGGCTCCAGCTGCCCAGTTGTACTCCTCTACTAGCTGTTCGCTGTTGGTATCCTCGGTTCTTATTAGCCAGTAATTGGCATGGGGTGCTGTTCCCACAAGAATGTTAGGCATTAGCCCTGCCATGGTTGAGAGCACTATGGTGCCATGAGAGTGCTGTAGGTATATATTGGCAGCAGGATTCACAAAATCTTTAGTTCCTACAAGTCGCTGGCTGTTACGTAAGCTATCGAATGCGCTAAGTGTATTAACGTTCCTAAAGCCTGCATCCAAAACGGCAATGGTAATGCCCTTACCCGTGAATCCATTGTTGTGGAGAATGTGCCCATTGAGCATTTTTATTTGCTGCGCTGCCGAGCCGTAATTGTATCTGTCGGCATTAGTGCTTTTGGAATGGTATGCTGGTGAAATGTCAAAATCGTCAAGAGGAGCACCCTGTTTGGATGGCTCGTAAATGGCCGTAACGCTTACTACAAAGTCCAACCCGAGAATGCTTGAGGCAATTGTGGTGCTGGGGATTTCGGCAACAACGCCATTAAACCACCTTAATGCATACTTAACGGTTGCGCCTTGGGCTGTTACTGCATCAATGTAGGTCTTGTTAACAGGCAAATCTTCGGTGGTAACAGGAATACCTTGCCTTTCTCTTCGGGCGATGGCATAGGGGCTAAGAAAATCCGTTGGATTCTCTGTAGTGTAGGAACTATTGTTCTTGTCGGCAAAGGCAATAAAGTATTTGCTTTGCGAAGTTCCATTTAGCGATACCGCCATAAGGATGGCAAGGAGTATTCTTTTCATGCTACGGTGTGTTTGCTGCTAATAATGTGTTTGGGGGCTAGAATCCTCCAGTGCTTTCGAAAAAGCTTTGCACATCGGGCTCCGATATTTGTCCAGCGTTTTTAAGCATCTCCTCAATCTCTCTGGTTTCCCGTTCCATCTCTTCCTCTCGGTTTTTAGGGAAGCCATTAATGTACTGGGTTTGCTTTACCATTTTCCTATCCATGTTGTATATGCTCCAAATGCCATGCTTAATGCCATCCTTGTAGTTTCCCTCAACGCGAACGGTACCATCGGAAAAGTAGGAGCGAATTTTTCCGTTTTGCTTTCCGTTTAGTAGTGTCCATTCCGTTTTTATTTGTCCATTGGGGTAGTACTGGCGCATATCGCCTTCAATTTCGCCGTTAACGTATGGAATGACCTCGTACACAGCTCCGCTTTTGTAATAGGTGATATAGTCGCCATGCTTAATCCCGTTTTTGTAGTTCTCCTGAAAAACTAGGCGTTTATCGGGGGCAAAGTATTTCCATGTGCTGTCCTTCTTCTCGTTTAGGTATGTTCCCTCGGCAGCTACCTTGTAGCCTCCAGAGTAGTATAGTTTTACCTGTGCTTTGTTGCCTGTGTTGTTGAATACCATCTCGGCAAGTAGGGTTCCGTCCTCATGATAGCGGGTAAAGATACCACGGGGTTTATCGTCCTTAAAGTAGCCTTTGTAGGCGAGCTTGCCATTGGGATACTTTTTACGCCAAAAACCTTGCTTGCGGTAGCTGTTGTCGCGCTGATTAAAAATAGTATCCTGCGAAAAAATGGCTGCACTTACCGTGGCGCTGCCAAAAGATGTGAGTAGAGTAAATACTAAAAGGAGGTACTTGTGTCGCATAGTATAAGATTTTACATTGGTAAAATAACGGTAAAAAAATAGAATGAGCAAAAGGTGTTTCTAAGTTTTCTGCTTTGTGTGGCAATGAAAAAGGGGATGTCCCAGCATTTTGGAACATCCCCTTTGGACATTATATTGATGATGAAATGAGCTAGGGTTATTTCACCTCTTCAAAATCAACATCGGTTACCTCTTGGCTTTGAGAGCCAGATGCATTGCCCGTTTGTTCTTGGTTTGGTTGTGCCGATTGATCCGCACCTTGACTAGCCTTGTACATCTCTTCCGATGCGGCTTGCCATACCTTGTTTAGCTCATCGGTTGCAACTTCAATAGCAGCAAGGTCTTGGCTTTTGTGTGCTTCTTTAAGCTTACCTAGTGCTTGCTCTATTGGGCCTTTTTTGTCGGCAGGTAACTTGTCGCCAAACTCCTTAAGCTGCTTTTCGGTTTGGAATATAAGGCTGTCGGCACCATTAAGCTTATCAATGCGCTCTTTCTCCTTGCGGTCGCTCTCCTCGTTAGCTTTTGCCTCATCGCGCATGCGCTTAATCTCATCGTCGGTAAGTCCCGATGATGCCTCAATACGAATCTTTTGCTCCTTACCAGTTCCCTTATCGCGAGCCGATACGTGTAGAATACCGTTTGCATCAATATCAAAGGTAACCTCAATTTGTGGTACACCGCGTGGGGCTGGTGGAATTCCATCTAGGTGGAAACGGCCTAACGACTTGTTGTGTACTGCAGTTGGACGCTCACCTTGAAGGATGTGAATCTCAACCGATGGCTGATTGTCGGCAGCAGTGGTAAAGGTTTCCGATTTTTTAGTAGGAATAGTTGTGTTTGCCTCAATTAGCTTGGTCATAACACCACCCATGGTTTCAATACCAAGCGATAGAGGGGTAACATCTAGCAAAAGCACATCTTTAACCTCGCCAGTAAGAACTCCACCTTGAATAGACGCACCAACGGCAACTACCTCATCGGGGTTTACACCTTTACTTGGGGTTTTACCAAAGAACTTCTCTACAACTTGCTGTATTGCAGGGATACGTGTTGAACCACCTACAAGAATAACCTCGTTGATATCTGAAGTAGATAAACCAGCATCTTTAAGTGCTTTGCGACAAGGTTCAAGAGTAGCTTGAATTAGGCTGTCGGCTAGTTTTTCAAACTGTGCGCGGGTTAGTGTGCGTACCAAGTGTTTTGGAATTCCATTAACTGGCATGATGTATGGAAGGTTGATCTCTGTGCTGGTTGAGCTAGAAAGTTCAACCTTAGCCTTTTCTGCAGCCTCCTTTAAGCGCTGTAGCGCCATAGGATCCTGTCTTAGATCAATACCTTCGTCGTTTTTAAACTCGTTGGCAAGCCAGTCTATAATTACTTGGTCAAAGTCGTCGCCTCCAAGGTGAGTATCACCGTTGGTCGATTTTACCTCAAACACACCATCGCCAAGTTCAAGAATAGAGATATCGAAGGTACCTCCACCAAGGTCGAAAACGGCAATTTTCATGTCGCTCGACTTTTTGTCAAGGCCATAAGCAAGCGCAGCAGCAGTAGGCTCATTAATAATACGACGTACCTTTAAACCAGCAATTTCGCCAGCCTCTTTGGTTGCTTGGCGCTGCGAGTCGCTAAAGTAAGCAGGAACAGTAATAACTGCTTCTGTAACCTCTTGTCCAAGGTAATCCTCGGCGGTTTTCTTCATCTTCTGAAGCACCATAGCCGAAATTTCCTGTGGGGTGAACTTTCTGTCGTCAATAACAACGCGAGGTGTGTTGTTGTCGCCTTTAA
>DHVO01000014.1 GCA_002412705.1 Bacteroidales bacterium UBA5206
GTGCATCCTAAAAAGAAGTTAAAGCCAAAGCGGGCGTTTACGTTACGTGCATTCTGTGGGGCAAAAAAGGCCAGCAGGTTATCGCTCATGGCAAAAAACTGAAACCTATTGCCACCCAAGGCTACACCTGCACCAATATTCATAAAGGAACCGTTCATTATGGAGTAGGTTAGGCTACCCTGAAGCCCCTTACCGTTAGAAACAACGCCATGAAGCGTAAGCCCAACCACTGGACGGCCGGGGTAAAGCTCCGAGCGAATATTGGCGCCCACAGCATAGTACCTATTTAAAGGCAATAGTGCACCAAGGTAAACGCGGGGCGTGGTAAAGGACATAAATCCGCCGCTGGTTTCGGTAACCTTAAGCTGATTTTGAATGGAATCGACCATGCTATTGAAATAAGCTTCGGGGTCTAGGCCATTGGTTACATTGGCGCCCTCAAACTCAAACTTTCCGTTTTGTTGAAACTTCCGTGTGTCCTTGCTCCAGTATATAAATCCCAAGTCGAGAGCACTTCCGCTAAAGGTGTAATCGCCTACGCGGTAAACAAACCCCAAATCAACGGCCAATCCAGGGTTAGAAAAGGTTAATGCAGCCGAGGGAAAGCTAACTGCGCCCAGACCAAGGCTAGAGACATTACCATCAGCATCGTACTCAACATCTAACGGAACCGAAGCGTTAACACCAAAATTCCACTCAGCATCAAAGTTGTAGGTAGTGCTGTTGCTCACAATAGTCCCCTTACCCCGCTTGGTAAACACCCCCATTTGGCCAAATAGCAACTTTGCATGGGCACCCACTATAAAGTGCTTATCAACCTCACGGGCAAGTCCAAATGATAGCTCGCGGTAGTACATAGCATTTACACCAGGGAACTTAAAGTTAAAAGGTTGCCCTATATACTGTGTATTGCCATTGGCAACAAAATCGACAAGTTTCTCTGGATAAAAAGCCTTAACATCCAGTTTCTCAGTCCAAGCAACATTAAAGTAGTCGGAATTGGGTAGGTAAGTCCCCATGCTAAATATGGTGTAGTGCAACTCGGTAGTAACATAATCAACCCAATGCAGCTGCCTTACCAAGGCGCTAAGATTAACTGCACCGCTACCCGAAATATCGGCATAGCTAAAACCTGTGGAGTTAGCGTTTACATGAATTGAACCCAGCAGAGGCATGCTAAAATAGGTTGGACAAGCACTTAAAACAGCAGGATTTACCAAATTACTCTGAGGATTTATGTGCTGCATAAAGAGTATGTTATCCTGCTGAGCATACAACCTTAGCTGTAGCAAAAGCAACAGCGCAGTTACAGCTATTTTAACGCAGCACCTAATCATTTGCCCCTAGGAATAGGTCCACATCGGCACGAGCACCAATTTGGCAGGTTAGCTTATACTTATCGAAACGGTTTATTATGGCGGGCTCAACACCCTCTAGGAAAACATCGGCAGAAAACAAGCAGTAGCTCACGTTGCGCAAGGCGTAAACCCTATCGCCTTTCATCTCAACGGTTGACTGAGAAAAGGCATCGCGGAACAGCTCCCCCTCGGAGTTCACCTGACTGGCTTCAATGGCAAAAGGCTCTGTTAACCACAGCCTATCAATAACAGCACCACTAGCTTCGCAAAAGCTAACCTGAACCTCGGCACGAGCAGGGAATTGGTTCCATACGTTAACCCTAAATGCTATAAGGCGAATGGTATCGACCCTATCGTACAAAGCCCCAATGCTAAAGGCTATAGAGTCGGAAATACGCACTATCCTATGCTTAGCCCAATCGGGCACGTCCTCAGTAAGGTTAATCTCGGGGAGACCAATGGGAATAAGGTTGCCATCAACAGCAAACACTCCGTAACCCACAGGCAGGCTCACCGAGGTTGATACAAAAACACTATCGGCCATTGGCTCTAAGCTCTTGGTACAAGAAACAAAGGATGAGCAATATGCCAAGCCAACAAACGCGATAACAACCAGAAGTAAATTCCTAGTGGGCATTATTCCTGATGAGATATTAGTTGGTTCCAAATTACAGTTTTTTCTTCAATTCTTTGGCCTTACACTATAAGTAACGCATTTTGGAGCAAAAAGGTATTATCAAGCTTAAGCATACAAACACAAAGTGCACAAGGTTGCCCATAAACGCAAATAAAAGAACCGGCATGCCACACTCAAATAAAAGCATTAAATTTGTAGAAACTTAAACAGGGCAGCCATGGGAATGATAGGATTTTTTAAAATACCTAAACCACGTCAGTTTAACTACAAACCAGTATTTTACGATGCCGACAAGGAGGAACTGAAGGAACGTGAGCAGGTTATTAAGCAGGAACTTGGTTTAACCGACGAGAACGACCCCCGTGTATCCATTAGGAACAGGATTAGAAGGGAGTACAACCGTAAGCGCAACGTAGGAACCGACAGAAAATCGTCACTAAGGCTAGTAATTATTATAATGATACTCCTGGCTATAGCATACTTTATACTCCGATAGCAACAGCCCTTGCCCTTTAGCAAGGGTAAGCGTTACATTTTATACTACTTTTTAGAACCCCAAAATCTTTTCATGTCCGACATAATTCAACTACTTCCCGATTCCGTTGCCAATCAAATTGCTGCAGGCGAGGTTGTACAACGCCCAGCATCTGTAATTAAGGAGCTAATAGAAAACTCTGTTGATGCTGGCAGCACATCCATTCAGGTTATTGTGAAGGATGGTGGTAAGGCGCACATACAGGTGGTTGACAACGGTTGCGGCATGTCGGAAACCGATGCGCGCATGTGCTTTGAGCGCCATGCCACATCAAAGATTAGGGAGGCTAACGACCTATTTGCCATTCGCACCATGGGCTTTAGGGGTGAGGCAATGGCATCCATTGCTGCAGTGGCCGAGGTTGACCTAAAAACCCGTCGCCACGAAGACGAGGTTGGCACGCTCATAAGCATTAGCGGTTCTACAGTAGTTGAGCAGCAGCCCACTGCCTGCGCTGCTGGCTCTAACATATCGGTTAAAAACCTGTTTTTCAACGTTCCCGCAAGGCGAAAATTCTTAAAGAGCTCATCGCTAGAGCTAAAGCACATCATATCGGAGTTTCAAAGGGTAGCACTTGCCAACCCAGATATTAGCATGAGCCTAAACCATAATGGCGCCGACATATACAACCTGCAGGCAAGTAGCCTAAAGCAGCGCATTGTTGGGCTAATGGGCAGGCACATGAACCAGCAGCTTATCGATCTAAAAACCGATACCACCATTGTTAAGCTAAGCGGCTTTATTGGCAAACCCGAAAGCGCCAAGAAAAGCCCCGGCGAGCAGTTCTTTTTTGTGAACAACCGCTTTATGAAAAGCGCATACCACCACAAAGCGGTGATGAACGCCTACGAAAAGCTGCTGCCCCCCGATAGCATTCCGCCCTACTTCATATTTTTTGAGGTTGACCCAGCCAGCATTGACGTAAACATCCACCCAACAAAAACCGAGATTAAGTTTGAGGATGAGCGAGCCATATGGCAGATGCTGCACGCAGCGGTAAAGGAGTCGCTGGGTAAGTTTGCTGTGGTTCCCTCCATCGATTTCGACAACCAGATAACATTCGACATACCATTTTTCCCGCAAAGCGCACCCGTTAGCCCGCCCGAGGTTGAGATTAACCCCAACTTTAACCCCTTTGATAGCGATGGCGATAACAGAGCGGTATCGTACTCCAGAAGCTCCTCATCGGGTGGCGGAGGTGGATATCAGCACAAGCCCCAATCGGCACGCGGATGGCAGGAGCTACTGGCGGCCAGCCGTAACAACGAGTTTGAGGATCAGCCCCGCCAAACCGTAATGCACCATGAGAGTGGCATAAGCAGCACGCCTCAGCAGCCCTCTAGCAGCACCGAGAGCGAGCAGCGCTTTTTCCAGATGAAGGGCAAGTACATTCTTACCAGCGTAAAATCGGGGCTTATGGTAATTGACCAGAAAAGGGCGCATGAGCGCATCCTGTTTGAGCAGTACCTTATATCGCTATCAAACAACAGCGGCATTATGCAGCAGGAGCTTTTCCCTGTTACCGTTGAGCTTAGCCCAGCAGATTTTACGCTAATACTTGAACTAAAGGATGAGCTAAGCACCCTTGGGCTAGATATAAGTAACCTTGGGCACAACACCATTGCCGTTAACGGCCTGCCCGCCAATATTAAGCGACAGGATCCACGCAAGCTAATAGATGAGCTTATAGCCTCGTTCCGCGAGGAGGTTTCGCACCCCATTGAGAGCCAGCGGGAAAAGGTTGCCATATCCCTATCAAAAGCAGCAGCAATTCCCTACGGGAGAGTTCTTACTGTGCCAGAAATGCAGGATTTGATTGACAAGCTCTTTGCCTGTCAGCACCCCAACGTTTCGCCCGACGGAAAGCTAACCCTATCCATTATTGAAACAGAGGAGCTGGATAAGCGACTAAAAGCGTAATACAGGAAAGACCAAACGGTATTACTTCCGTTTAGTAAAACGCAGAACATCTTGCAAAATTAAGATTGTTTGACTTTTCCAAATGGGGCAACCACTACCCATTCTGCCAAATTATAGTAAATTTGGCAGAAGATTAAACCCTCTACTAATTGGAACAATGGTTGTAGTTAGCTGTTTACCTATGAGGGTTACACCAACATAACACATTGCTATTATGAACGGATTCTCGCGCCCAAATTTTGGCAGCATACCACCAGTTGTTAAGAATCTTATAATAATAAACGCCATAATGCTTCTGGCCACATGGATGGCTAGTACCACTTTTGGTGTAGATTTAAACCGCGTACTAGGGCTA
This sequence comes from Bacteroidales bacterium UBA5206, assembly GCA_002412705.1. Taxonomy (GTDB): domain Bacteria; phylum Bacteroidota; class Bacteroidia; order Bacteroidales; family Tenuifilaceae; genus UBA5206. The sequence goes on from DHVO01000014.1 coordinate 4,806, forward strand.
TTTTACTTTGAATCGGACCTATTCCGTCCACACCAAATTGTTACGCACATGTTTATGCATGGTGGCTTTTTCCACCTCCTATTCAACATGTATGCACTTTGGATGTTTGGACGAATACTGGAGCAGGTTTGGGGTAGCAAGCGCTTTTTTATTTACTACTTTGTTACAGGACTTGGAGCAGCCGCGCTGCATACGCTGGTTAACTACTTGCAGATATCTAGCATAGAGGGAGCCGCTACAGCAATGCTTAACACGCCATCGCCAGAGACTTTTGCGGCGTTTGTAACCAACTATTTCCCTGAGTACTACAATCAGGTTTACGAGATGTTTTTAGGCGCATGGCAATCGGCACCCGATAGTCCATACTACATAGACCTTGCAGCAAACTACACCCGCCAGCTAATTAACCTACAAATGAACATTCCAACAGTGGGTGCATCGGGGGCTGTGTTTGGCGTACTGCTGGCGTTTGGTATGCTATTCCCTAACACCGAGCTATTCCTAATGTTCCCACCAATCCCTATCAAAGCAAAATACTTTGTAATAGGATATGGTGCAATAGAGCTGTACCTTGGGTTAACCCAGCCAGGAAGCAACGTAGCACACTTTGCCCACCTCGGCGGAATGCTATTTGGTTTTATACTTATTAAATACTGGAACAAAAGAAAGGACGTTTTTTACTAGTAATTAGGATAGATAAAACAAATTGTAACAACACCTACACATTTGTTTACTAACCATTGTGGCACACCAAACTTTTAAACACAATACATTAACATGAGTATAGTTGACGAAATTAAAGAGTCCTTTAAAACGGGGAGCATACTCACCAAGTTAATCTATGTAAACCTTGCAGTATTTGTTATTTACAATCTGCTGCAAGCACTATTCCTGCTAACAGGGAATGGCGACTCCTTTAATTTAATGCAGTATTTAGCAGTACCAGCGTATATACCCAACCTAGCGCTGCATCCTTGGACTATAATAACCTACATGTTTTTCCACGAGGGTTTTCTGCACATACTATTCAACCTATTATGGTTATACTGGTTTGGGCAGATATTCCTAGGCTTTATGAGCCAACAGAAAATGCTAGGGGTTTACATAATGGGTGGTATTGCCGGCGCCTTGCTCTACATGCTTTTCTACAACATCTTTCCGCACTTTCATGGAGCCCTACCCATTTCGTACGCACTAGGAGCCTCAGCATCGGTTTATGCAATTGTGGTAGCAACGGCAACATATAGCCCAAACCTACAGCTAAACCTAATGTTTATTGGCCCTGTACGCCTAAAGTACATAGCGCTTTTCATGCTAATGCTCGATATTATTAGCATTGCTGGGAGCAATGCGGGTGGGCACATTGCCCACTTAGGGGGAGCACTCTTTGGCTATTTTTATGTTGTATTGCACAACAAGGGCTACGATATGGCAAAACCTGCTATATTTATAATAGATATGGTACAGGGCTTGTGGAAACCCAAACCTCGCATGAAGGTTAACTACAAAAAAGCCGACACCGATTTCGATTACAACAAGCGTAAAAAGGAGCAACAAGCCAAAGTGGATGCCATCCTTGATAAGATTGCAAAATCGGGTTACGAGAAGCTAACTGCCGAGGAGAAGGAGATACTTTTTAAAATGAAGGACAAATAGGTAAGCGCTAATGCGAAGGTTCCTACACTCCATACTAGTACTCACAAACCTAGTGTTTGCACTAGGTCTTTTGCTATCGTACCTATCGGTGTACATCAGCCCCGAGAAGTTCTGGCTTATTGCGCTAGTTGGATTGGCCTATCCTTTCCTTCTCATCATTAACATATTCTTTTTGGCTTACTGGATATTTAGGTGGAAAATTGAATTCCTAATTCCGCTAGTGGCCATATTACTGGGCATTGCTCACCTATCCAGTTTCTTTCAGTTTCCTTTTGGGAAAAGTGATCTTGACAAGGATAGCAAAAGCACTCAGGTTAAGGTTATATCCTACAACGTTAACCTTTTTAGGCTTTACAGCTGGTCCAACAAACCTGCAACACACAAGGATATTGTAAACTACGTAAAGCAGGAAAAAGCCGACATTGTTTGCTTTCAGGAGTTCTACATTACCAACGATAAGTTTAGCCAAGCCGATGCCAAAAAGGCAATGGGCATGAATGCCCACATAGACTACATAGTGAAGCGCAAAACCAATGGTTATGGCATTGCAACGTTCTCCCGCTACCCCATTATTAACCGAGGCGACATTAAGTTTGAGAACACAGCCAACTCCTGCATTTACACAGACATTAAAGTGGGGAAGGATACCATTAGGGTTTACAACATCCATCTACAATCCCTAAGGCTAAAGGAGCGTAACCTTAAGTTTTTGCTCAACAATCAGGCGGCAAAGAACAAGAACCAAACCATGGATGAGATTAAGGACATCTCATTTAAGCTTCGCGATGCGTTTATAAAGCGCGCCCAGCAGGTTGATTTGGTTTCGAACCACATGGCAAAGTGCAAGCACCCAATAATTGTTTGTGGCGACTTTAACGACTCTCCCGTTAGCTACTCGTACAAAAAGATGCGCAGAGGACTTAACGACTCCTTTATACAGGCTGGTGTGGGAATTGCTAGCACCTACTCGGGGCTAATGCCATCGTACCGCATAGACTACGTGCTAAATAGCGATGCCCTAAATGCCGTAAAATTCAACAGCCCCAAGTTAGAATACTCCGATCACTATCCCGTAGTGGTTACTTTTAGCAAGCGGTAGGCTGAGTTTTAAAGGCACATCAATATGGCTCTATATAAATCGAGAAACCCTGCGCTAGATAAAGATATCTTTAAAGAGTTTAAAAAAGAGGAAACACAAAAAGAGCCAATGACTATTGGTGGCACAGTTAACAAAACCATCATACTCCTAGCCATCGTAATCACTTCTGCTTATTTCTCTTGGCATTTATTGTTAAGGGCATTAACATTTGAGAACTTTAAAACCACATTAATAATCTCCGCTGGATGGGCTTTTCTTGTTGGCCTTTATATTGTTCTAGACAAGAAGAAAGCACCCCTGCTCTCTCCCATTTACAGCATATTTGAGGGTGTTGCCCTTGGAGGAGTATCGGTGGTTACAGAGCAATTATTCCCGGGGATAGCTATACAAGCAATATCACTTACTTTTTCAATTCTTGTATGCATACTGATTATTTATAAGCTAAAGCTAATAAAACCCGATAAAAACTTTACCCTAATTGTAAGCTCACTAACATCAGGCATTGCTCTGTACTACTTTGCAGCAATTGCCTTTAGGTATTCGGGCATATTGGTTCCCTTAATACATGAGAATACTGTAGGAGGAATAATTTTTAGCGTTTTTGTGGTAATTCTTGCATCGCTAAATCTTGTTATCGATTTTGATTTCATAGAAAAAGGAGCAGACCTAAGCATTCCAAAGTATATGGAGTGGTATTGTGCGTTTGGATTAATGGTAACTATAATTTGGCTATACCTAGAAGTACTAAATCTGTTGATTAAGCTCAAGAAAAGATAGTAACCCCCTGTCGCCCATCCAACTATTCCAATAACTTTGCTTCAACCAAACCAAATCTTTAGCCATGAAACGCGTTCTAATTGTTTATGCTTCGTTCTCTGGAGCAACAGAGGAAATTGCACATTACGTTAAGCGGCATATGGAATCGGCTGGCTACACCGTCGATTTGGTTCCAGCCAACGCGCAGCACATGGACTTATCAGCCTATCAACTGGTGATACTTGGCGCTGCAATCAGGGGCAACACGCCTAACGAGGGCATAACCGCCTTTATCAACTCAAACAAGGAAGATCTAAACCAATCCACCACAGCTATATTTGCGGTTTGCGGAACCATTACCTCAACCAAACAAAACCGTATAGATAACGCCTTAACCTACCCCAAAAAAATTGCCAGTGGAATTACGCCAATTGCCGAGGCCGTATTTGGAGGTGAGATGCCATCGAGCGGATGGATTGGCAACCTTGTTGGAAAGCTATTACTGGGTGTAATCCCTGGCGACTACAAAAACGAAGATGAGGTTAAGCTATGGTCTCAACTTGTTATTGAAACACTAGAAACTAGACAACACAATAGAAACAACATTGCGATAGAACCAGAATAAGCCCACAGCATGAACAAAAAACATCAAGAAACAGCTAAAAGCCAACGCATTTACACGTTAGGAGGCATTGCATCTGCCATTGCAATACTAGTAATAGTTGCCGATATTGTTATCGGCACCATAACAGGAGCCGACTTAACAGCACTTCCCCAAACAGCAATGGAAAGATTCAATCAGCTTGAGCAAAACTGGCTTCTTGGTCTTTACAACCTAGACCTGCTAAACGCCATTAACCAGCTAATATTAATACCAACATTCTTTGCTATCTATATTGCACTCAGCCATAGCCAAAAGGAATTCGCCCTTTTAGCCTTTATACTTTTTGTTACGGGTTCAATAATTATGGTTACGGGTAACGCCGCTTTGCCAATGCTAGAGCTAAGTAGTAAATACCATATTGCAACCGCCCACACACAACGTCAATTACTTGCAGCTGCTGGCGAAGCAGTGCTTATTCAAGGTGAACATGGTAGCAAAGCCATGTTTATTGGGTTTGCATTACCCCCTCTTGCCAGCACGCTATTCTCCGCATTAATGGTTGAAAATCCTATTTTTAGAAAAGCAACAGGCTACCTTGGACTATTTGGCAATGCCCTTATGCTAACATATGTTGTGCTTATAACCTTTATACCCAGCACCAAATCGGTTGCACTTACTTTAGCCATGCCAGGAGGACTTATGGTTTTAGTATGGTTATTGATGTTAACAGCTAAACTTTTTAAATTGGGAAGCCTCAAACTTTCACTATAGTATTTAGATAGATGAGCATAAGCACTAACTAAATCTAACGTTTAGTACTACAAGTAATTTCTAGTAAAAATTCGCAATAGATCAATCATGAAAATAGCAGTTATAGGAGCAGGAGGAGTAGGCGGATACTTTGGAGCCAAACTGGCTCAGGCTGGCTACGATGTAACCCTTGTTGCACGTGGCGAGCACCATAACGCCATTAAGAGTAACGGATTAGTAGTAAAAAGCATACTTGGCAACTTTACAGTAAAAAACATAAACGTTACCAATAGCATTAGCAACCTTAATGCACCAGATCTGGTAATACTTGGAGTTAAGGCATGGCAAGTGGCGGAGGTTGCAAAGGAGCTATCAGCCGTAGTTACCCCAAGTACAACGGTACTACCGCTACAGAACGGAGTAATGGCAACAGAGGAGCTATCCCAGCACATTAACCCATCCAATGTAATAGGCGGTTTATGCCGAATCATCAGTAAGATTGATGCACCTGGGGTTATAAACCACTTTGGCATTAAGCCTGCCATTGTTTTTGGAGAAACAAACGGTAGCATAACCCCAAGAATAGCGCGCATAAAGGAGGTTTTTGACAAAGCGGATATTGATTCAAAAGCATCTACCGATATTACAG
>DHVO01000018.1 GCA_002412705.1 Bacteroidales bacterium UBA5206
TGGTTTGGGCTGCTGGGGAGTTAAAAGCCAGCGGCGTCATCCCACGTTAAAACCATACTAAAATACTAAAAACTTTCGTATCTGCATCATCAGCCCCAGTAGGCTAAACCACCTGTTGTGCCCAGTTATTTTCTTAAGTCATTCATCAGAAAATACCCTTTGTTTTCTTTGGCTGCATTAAGCTTTCCTCTAATTCTTTTATCCATAATCTTTTTCACTTCGTTTAGGGGTATATTTTTAAACAATAGATTGGTTTCTTTTTCATTAATAGCATGTTTATTAACAAGACTTGAGAAAAACTTAGCATCTCTATCGGGATTAACCAACGCATCAAAGCATTTTTCATCAATTAGTAGGTGAAAAGTATTTTGGTTTGCATTAAGCTCTTTATTCATGTTTTCAACTGCTAAAACTGGGTCGAAAGAGAAAAAGTAGTTTTCATAAAAAGATTGATAAGCTATAAGTAAATCTCTTTCCTTGATTTTTTTTGCTGTACCAATAATAGCTTTAAAAGGAGAGCGCTTTAGAGGGTCTATAAATGAAATTACAGATGCTCCTTTGCACATACTCATTAGAATGAGAAGTGAATTTGCAAGAGAAATGTTTATTTTTCTAAATATTGGAATAAGTTCACTCCAAAGTACTGTTTCATTAGAATTCAATTGAATACCATCATCGTAACCGTGTGTCTCAATATGTAATATGGGAAAAAATTTTTCTTTTTCAACCTTAAGTGCTATGTCATCAAGCAATTTGAATAATTCTTGTTTTGTTTTAACCTTGTGTAAATATGAAGAGAGATTCTTTTCTGCAATTTTTTTGTAGGTTATTGTTTCTTCAAATAGAATTGTACCGGTAGGTTTATCATTATCTCTCAATGATTCAATTATTACAAGACCAAATTCTTTAATATCTTCGTTTTCCATTACTGGTCAATTCTTATAATTGGGCACAACTTACTTATCTATACACCTAAGGTGTATTAACCATACCAAATATAGCATGTATTGTACACCAAAGGTACACAATATCGAAAAAAATATTTTTCTACAAATCATCAAATGGCGACTTTATTTTCTGGATGCTTTGTGTTGATACGTGCGTGTATATTTCCGTTGTTTTCGAACTTTTATGACCTAATATTTCCTGTATGTAGCGTAAGTCCGTTCCGCTTTCTAGTAGGTGTGTGGCGTAGCTGTGCCTAAGCCAGTGAAGCGTTACGGGCTTGCGTATGCCCGCTTGTTCCACGGCATGCTTTAGCACCTTTTGTAAACTTGTTGCCGTGTACTGCTCCCCAATCAGCTGTCCCTCAAATAGCCATTCCTTGGGTTTGTAAATTTTGTAGTAATTGCGTAGCATGATTATGGTTTTCTCCGATAAGGGCACAATTCTATCCTTGTTCCCCTTCGATTGGCGTATAATTAGTAAGTTTCGTTTACTGTCTATGCTATTGGGGTTCAGTTCCAGCAATTCGCTACGGCGTAATCCACAGGCGTATATTAGGCTTAGCATTGTACGGTGCTTTATGTTTTGTGGGGCTGCTAAAATCCGTTTTACCTCTTCTTTGCTAAGCACGTTAGGTAGTTTATGCTCTGGACGTGGTCTGCTGATTTTAGAAATTTCAATTTTTGATTTAACTACTTCGCTAAAAAAGAGCTTTAGTGCGCTAACCGTTTGGTTTTGATGTGCAAAGCTATACCCTTTGTTCACAATGTGATTGTAAACGTAGTTCACAACATCGTCGTTGGTTAGCTCGCTCAACGGCTTGTTCCCCTTGTGATCAAGAAATTTTTCTACTAGGCCAATGTAGCTTCGAATAGAACTTTCGCTGTAACGTCGGTGCTGCAACCAAATGCCAAAGGTTTTAAGGTCTGTATTTTCTTCTGCTTCAGTATTGGTTAGGGTAGTATTTGGTGTTTCCTTAAAGCTGATATGCTTTATGCCCTAGTAGTTCACGTAGGCATACTGTTTTAAGTGGTTGTAAAATGTGCTGAGGTCGAACTCCTTTTGTAATATGTACCAGCATTTTTGAGTATTACTCCATGTCGTTCCTGGAAAAGTTCTTAGCCTATCTGCTATTTGCTTATTCCACTCAAATTTTATCAGAATTACCTCTTGGTTGCGATGCTCTGATAGGTATAGGGTTATTGTAGGCTTTATTGTCATAACTTAATTTAATATCCTCATGCTAATATACATAAAGATTAATAGCATTTTAAGTTTTGCCTGTTTTCTGTAACTACTTTAAGAAAACCAAAATGATACCCCCTAAATTCTCCATATTCCAATCCCCTTCAACCGTTGCTCTCTTGTTACCGCAATCTCAAAGCCTCATTGTGCCGTTTCCCAATTATCTTATCTTTGCGTAAAAATAGGTGAACGCAATGGTTACTATTGAACATATAAAGGATCTTTCAAAGCGCGAGAAGGCGCTGAGGAGGCATCTTTGACATCGATGCGAAGCAAATTCAGCTAGAGGAAGAGGAGGAGAAAAGTCAGGAGCCTAACTTTTGGGATAACCCATCGGAGGCCGAGAAACAGCTAAAGCGCATTGCCAGCATTAAGCAGTGGATTGTTATGTACAACGAGGTGAAAAGCCTTATTGACGATTTGCACGTGCTGTACGACTTTACCCGAGAAGGTGAGGCCACCGAGGAGGAACTAGATGAGCAGTTTGCCAACACGCTGCGCAAGGTGGAGGATCTTGAGCTTAAGAACATGCTCCGCAAGGAGGAGGATAGGCTGGGCGCCATAATGAAGATTAACTCTGGCGCTGGTGGCACCGAGAGCATGGACTGGGTGGAGATGCTTATGCGCATGTACACGCGTTGGGGCGAGCGCAACAGCTATGAGGTTAAGGTTGTTGACCTGCAGGCGGGCGAGGAGGCTGGTATAAAATCGGTTACCCTAGAGTTTGTTGGCGAAATGGCCTACGGCTACCTAAAGTGCGAGAACGGTGTGCATAGATTGGTGCGCATATCGCCATTCGACTCCAACGCGCGGCGACATACCTCCTTTGCGTCGGTTTTTGTGGCTCCCGCTGTTGACGATACCATTGAGATTACCGTTAATGCTGGCGATATTAAATGGGACACATACCGATCGTCGGGTGCTGGAGGGCAGAACGTTAACAAGGTGGAGACAGGGGTGCGGTTATACCATATCCCAACGGGAATTGTTGTTGAGAATACAGAGACTCGCTCTCAGCTGCAGAATAAGGAGAATGCCATGCGTATTCTTAAGGCGCACCTGTACGAGCTGGAGCTGCGCAAGCGCCAGGAGATACAGGCCGAGATTGAAGGTAGCAAGAAGAAGATAGAGTGGGGCTCGCAAATTCGTAACTACGTGCTGCACCCCTACAAGCTGGTTAAGGATTTACGTACCAACTACGAGTCGTCCAACGTACTCGATGTGCTGGATGGCGACCTTAACGATTTCCTAAAATCATACCTCATGCAATTTGGCGAGGGCGACTAGAGAAAACTTTTTTCGGATATATCATTTAATGTCGTTTAGTTAAGATTTTAGTTTTCCTTACAACTACTCTTAGCTATTTTGTAGTATTACTCTCGACTCCGACAATCCGATACCCTTTGTTAATCCTACCCTTTTAGGGCAGGAGGTTAGATGGTGCAGAATGCCGTGGGCAATTCGTATTGCTCATTACCCACGGTTATTGATGTGGCGCCACTTTGTGGCTAAGTGTTAGTGGACGCACAAAGCCTGAAAGGCTTAAATCTCAATAACCCTAGGTGAAGCCGAGGGAGCAAGAAGGTACGCCTAAATGCGCCCCGAAGGGGTGCTACATTTGTGCAGAGGCTTTGAGTATGCACTACCTTTTGTGTTGATTGTATATAACCTGATGGCCAATTGATTAAGTCTTTAGGTAAATGCTAGAATAGAAAGACTAACTAAGAGACATTAATATATCATTTAACAAAGCCCCAAGAATATGGTTATTCAAGGGGCTTTGCTTTTTCTTTATGCCGATTTGGCCTTAGGCGTATGCGGCTACTTTATCTCTCCAATCATTTTAAGCGGATCTACCCACTTGTCAAAATCGGTTTCGGTAACCAGTCCAAGGGTTACTGCCGCCTCTTTTAGTGTGATACCCTCGTTGTGCGCCTTTTTGGCAATTTTGGCCGCATTCTCGTAGCCAATGTGTGGGTTAAGCGCGGTAACAAGCATTAGGCTGTTTTGTAGATGCCATTGTATAACTGCTTTATTGGCCTGTATACCCGTTGCGCAGTTGTCGTTAAACGATACGCAGGCATCGGCAAGCAGTCGTGCGGAGTTTAGAAAGTTGAATATTATTACTGGCTTAAATACGTTAAGCTCAAAGTGCCCGTTCATGCCGCCAATGCCAATGGCCACGTCGTTGCCCATAACCTGGGCGCAAACCATTGTAAGCGCCTCTATTTGTGTAGGGTTTACCTTGCCCGGCATAATGGATGATCCTGGCTCGTTGGCTGGAAGTATAATTTCTCCAATGCCGCTACGTGGCCCCGAGGCAAGGGCTCTAAGGTCGTTGGCAATTTTCATAAGGCTAACTGCAACCGTTTTAAGGGCACCGTGAGCCTCAACAATGCCATCGTGCGATGCTAGTGATTCAAATTTATTTTCGGCTGTAATAAATGGGTAGCCCGTAAGCTCAGCAATAACCTCGGCAACGCGCTGTGTGTAACCTTTGGGGGCGTTAATACCTGTTCCCACAGCCGTACCGCCCAGTGCCAGTTCGCGTAGGTGTGGCAACGTGTGCTCAATGGCTCGTATGCCATGCTCTAGCTGCGATACGTAGCCCGAGAACTCCTGCCCAAGCGTTAGCGGAGTTGCATCCATCCAGTGTGTGCGGCCAATCTTTACAATTTGCATAAACTCGCGGCTCTTGCGGCTAAGCGTATCGCGAAGCTGCTTAAGAGCTGGCAGCGTTTTCTCCAAAAGTATGGTGTACGCCGCAATGTGCATGGCGGTAGGGAAGGTATCGTTGCTACTCTGCGACATGTTAACGTCGTCGTTAGGGTGTATTAGCGGCTTTCCTTGTCCCAGCTTGTTGCCCATAATTACGTGGGTGCGGTTGCTAATAACCTCGTTTACGTTCATGTTGCTCTGTGTGCCCGAACCGGTTTGCCAAACCACAAGAGGGAACTCCGTGCAGTGCTTACCCTCTAAAATCTCATCGCAAACCTGAGCAATAAGGTTCTTCTTCTCCTCGCTAATCTTTTGCAACTCGAAGTTGGTAATGGCTGCCGCTTTTTTTAGGTATGCAAAAGCCCTAATGATTTCGGAGGGCATATGGTCGTTACCAATCTTAAAATTCTCAACCGAGCGCTGCGTTTGAGCACCCCAGAGCTTATCTGCAGGCACTTTAACGTCGCCCATGGTGTCGTGTTCAACTCTGTAGTTCATGGTATTGCGGTTTTAGGGTTTGGTTTTAAGATTTTTGCAACGCATAGTGGGGCTTAAGCTGCTCCACAAAAAGAGGATGGATTACTTCTTTACAAATATCTGGGTGTAGTAAATAACTCCTTTTTTATCGGCATAAAGGCCTACGCCAATGTGGGTGAAATCGCCCTCAATATTGGCCTTGTGCCCAGGGCTTTTAAGCCAGCCCTCGGTTACTTGCTGCGCTGTAGATTGTCCGTAGGCAATATTCTCGGCAAAGCCGCTACCGCCAAACTCCTTAATAATGCGCTTGGCCCTGCTTTCAAACCCATCGTGGCTAAAGCCTACCTTCCCCTTTGCCATGTTCTTGCTGTGCTCCTTTGATATTTCACACACAAGTGGCACAATGGTTAGGGTGTCAAGCCCAATCTCGGCGCGGTGCTTATTTACCAGTACCACTATTTCCTCAACAATTTTGGCTTCGCTTTCCTTGGTTAGCTCCTGTGCAATGGATTGCAAACCTGCTGTGAGCATAAGAAGTAGGAGGGTAAGGGGTGCTACTGCATTTTTCATGGTTGTGCTTTTAAATTATTTTATCGATATCGTGGGGCGGGTTGGCAACAACGGCCTTGTGTTTACCAACAACAATGGGGCGCTGAATAAGTTTTGGGTTTTCGCAAAGAATTTTAATCCACTCCTCGTCGGTAAAGGTTTTTCCTTTTAGTGCCGATTTAAAGTACTCCTCCTGTGTGCGCACAATTTCATTGGGCTTTTTATTGAGCTTTAGCAGAATCTCCTTAAGCTCATCGGGCGATGGGGGTTCCGCTATGTAGTTTCTAACCTCAATGTCGATAGTCTTTTTCTTAAGATACTCTAGCCCTGCACGGCTATGGCGGCAGCGGGGGTTGTGAAATATTTTTATGCTCATGGTTACTTTTTTGTCCCAATTTAGGGCTATTTTACCATATGGCAAAAGGTGTTTGGCACAATTATGGGGTGGCTAATCAGCGGCAAAAGCACATTCCAATATTCATTACTTAATGGGAATGTAAAATGCTACTTGCTACTCATGCACGTTTAGTAATGTAAATTCAAGCCTGTTTTTAGTGCAATTGGCCCTGTGGTGTAATCTATAAAGGAGCCAAACGGTGTGTGCTTTTAAAATTGGAACGCATTGGCAGCCAT
>DHVO01000004.1 GCA_002412705.1 Bacteroidales bacterium UBA5206
CGAGACAAGCTGTCTCACATTTCACTTTTTTTCATACCTTTGCCTGCTTTCTTATTTTGGCACACAGACAGTTAATAAAACGTTTTTTATATGAAGATGACCAACAACGATATCCTAAAGAAGCTAAGAGTAGCTCTTCAACTTAGGGACGACGATATTATCAAAATACTTGAACTGGTTGATTTTAGGATAACAAAAACTGAGTTGGGCGCATTCTTTCGCAATGTAGATCATCCAAACTACAAGGAGTGTGGCGATCAGGTGCTACGCAACTTTCTAAATGGATTGGTAATTTATAAGCGTGGTCCGCGCGACACAGGAAATCAACCTAATAATAAGGAATAGCTATGTCGCAGGTACAACCCAATAATCCGTTACATGGTGTAACGCTGGAGAAGATGATGGTTTTTCTGGTGGACTACTATGGATGGGAGCTACTGGCAAAAAAAATCCGCATAAACTGTTTTGCAAATAATCCTAGCCTTAAGTCTAGTCTAACCTTTTTGCGCCGAACCCCTTGGGCTAGAGCTAAGGTAGAGGAGCTTTACCTATCGGTTATAGAGCAAAGTGGTGATTAGAAGATTTTAATCCGCGCTTTGGGTGGATATGGGTGCAACCTGCAATTCTCCTTTTAATCCGTCTCAATTGCTCATCTTCTAATGTTAACAATTATAATTATCACATTAGTTTCCAATGAAATTCTCCGATTACAGCATAGCCCCACAAATCAAGGCAAACTTAGAGAATCTTGGGTTTAAGCGCCCAACCGATATTCAGTTTAAGTCCATTCCTCCCATTGAGAATGGCGAGGATGTACTTGCCATAGCCCAAACGGGAACAGGAAAAACGGCGGCGTTTGCCATCCCAATTATCGATATAATACATAGAGTTAAGGCTAGCCACGAGCTAGACGGCATTAGCTGTATGGTGATGGTGCCAACCCATGAGTTGGCTCAGCAGATTACCGACGTTTTTATTGCCATTGGAAAGAATACGCGCGTTGTTACGGAGTGTATTATTGGGGGCGTTGAGATTGCCCCTCAGGTACGTAAACTGGAGCAGGGTGTTGATGTGCTTATTGCAACCCCAGGCCGTTTGTTCGACCTTGTGTGTAAAGGCAACTTGAGCCTAAAAGGGCTACAGTTTTTGGTGCTAGATGAGGCCGATCACATGCTCGATTTGGGCTTTTTAAAAGATATTCAGGAGATAACCCGTTTCTTACCCCGTCGTAGGCAAACGCTGTTCTTCTCGGCAACCATCAATCCGCATATTAAGGATTTGGCCTACTCGCTTGTAAATAAGCCAATACGTATTCACATCTCCCCAAATAATCCTGTTTCTAAGAATGTTGAGCATGCTGTTGCCAATATTGATATGGACGATAAGCGCTTTTTCCTTGAGCGCGTAGTAAAGGAGAACCCCGATTCTAAGATTCTGGTTTTTGTGCGTACCAAGGTGCGTGCCGAAAGGGTAATGAAGGCGCTTGAACGTGTTGGTCTAAAGAGTGAAACTATCCATAGCGATAAGCTGCAGAACGAGCGCGAGGAGGTAATGACCAACTTCAAAAGTGGAGCCAACAAGGTGCTTATTGCCACCGATATATCGGCGCGTGGTTTGGATATTCCCAATGTTGACTACGTTGTAAACTACGATTTACCTGAAGTTCCAGAGAACTACGTTCATCGCGTTGGTCGTACTGGTCGTGGTGTAAAAAAGGGAACGGCAGTATCGTTTTGTAGCCCCGAGGAGCACGAGCAGCTTATGGCCATTGAGGAGTACATAGGTCGCAAGGTTACCGTTTTGGATATAAGCAAGAACGACTACTCGGCAACCATCGATTTTTCCGACGATACCGACAAGGATTGGCGAAGCCTACTGGTTGAAGCCGATGAAGAGGCTAAGGTGTATGCGGAGAAAAAGAGTAAGGCCACTAAGAAAAAGGCACAGAAGAAGGCGCAAAAGAAAGCCCAGAAAAAGACGGGTAAAAAGAAATAGCCACACGGAGCACTGCACTTGCAGTGCTTTTTTATTTTTAGGATATTCGTAATCTATTTCAGAAATATTCAAAAATGAAAGTAATAGAAGATATCATTAAAAAGCACAAGCAGGTAGCCCTGCTTATTGGTAATGGCCCCAATTTGGCCGCAGGCATAATGCCATCGTGGAAAGAGCTGCTGCTCTCCATTTCCGATGATGCTCTGGCAATTGATACCGAAGGCCTCTCGAATACCGAAGTGTACGACCTTGTGCAGCTTACCCTTGGTAACGGTATTGATGCAAAGCAACGCGTTCGGAAGAAGTTGGAGCTAACATCATCGGATTGTTTAGATGTGCACAAGCGGCTAATGAGCCTTGCTATAGTGCATGGTTGTCCGGTGCTAACCACTAACTTCGATGCGGCCTTTGAGAAATCGGTAGGGGCAAAAATGTATCATATTGAAGCTGAAGGATTCACTCGCTATTACCCTTGGAAATCCTACTACGGCTTTGCGCAGCACACACTGCCAACCGATGGTTTTGGTATTTGGAAGGTTCACGGCGATGTGAAATATAAGGATAGCATACGCCTTG
>DHVO01000080.1 GCA_002412705.1 Bacteroidales bacterium UBA5206
ATTATGATTAGCAGCGCATTTGCAAATCCCAAACCAATATACGGAAACACTTTGCCCAGCACTATTTGCCAAGGTTTGAGTGGCGATACTAGAAGCACCTCCATGGTTCCCATCTCCTTTTCGCGGGCAATGGATATAGAGGTCATCATGGCAGTAATAAGCATAAGGATAAGCGCCATTGTGCCGGGCACAAACATAAACACCGATTTAAGATCGGGGTTATAAAGCATTCTCGATTGCACAGAGACTAACGTTTGCTGGGGCATTCCACTATTTTCGGCAGCAAAATCGGAGATTATTGCCGATGCATACGCAGTTAAGATGCTGGCCGTATTTGGCTCTGAGGCATCGGCATTGAGCTGCACACTGGTAACGCCCTGCTTTTGAAATTCGGCAGCAAAATTGGGCTGAATGGAAACAACTAGCTGCGCCTTGCCTGCTTTAAGCACCTCGTCTATTTGCGATGCGTTGCTTAAGTTATCTGATAGGATAAAGTAGCCCGACGATACCAGCTTATTTACCAGCTGCAGTGACAGGTAATCCTTACTTTGGTCGTAAATGGCAATTTTTGCGTCCTTAATCTCATTGGTAACCACAAAGCCAAAAAGTAGAAGCTGTGCAACGGGCAAACCGAATATTAGCAGCAGCGTTTTCCTATCGCGAAAAATGTGGAAAAACTCCTTGCGAATAAAGCCCCATATACTATTATTATTCCTTTTCATCGTAAGTATTAATTACACACGCTGACTGTTTCGTGCTAGTTTCACAAAAACCTCATCCATAGACTCCGCGTTATACTCAGCCTTTAGCGCAGATGGCGTGTCGAGCGCCACAATCTTACCATCAACCATTATGCTAATACGGTTACAATACTCGGCCTCGTCCATGTAATGAGTGGTAACAAAAACGGTGGTACCAGCATCGGCCGCTTCGTAAATCATCTCCCAAAAGCGCCTACGTGTAATTGGATCTACGCCACCAGTTGGCTCATCGAGAAAGATTATGGTGGGCTTGTGAATCATTGCAACCGAAAAGGCTAGCTTTTGCTTCCACCCCAAGGGTAAATCGGCAACAGGGCGATTCCTGTAATCCTCTAAACCTAGGTTCTCTATCAACAAGTTGGCGCGCTCTTGTATCAACTTTCTGGAAACACCATATATTCCTGCAAAAAGCCTAATGTTTTCCCAAACTGTTAAATCCTCGTAAAGAGAGAACTTTTGGCTCATGTAGCCTATGTTTGCTTTAATCTTATCGCGTTGCGTGTAGCCATTAAACCCAGCTACAATAATATCGCCCGATGTTGGCTCAAGCAGGCCGCAAAGGATTCGTATTGCAGTGGTTTTTCCCGCTCCATTAGCTCCAAGAAAGCCGAATATCTCTCCGCTACCAACCTCAAAGGTTAAACTATCGTTGGCCACAAAGCTGCCAAACTTTTTAACTAGGTTTTTTACTGATATTACAACATTGTTATCCATTGCGTTGCAATTAAATGTGAGTGGCGTTTTGATGCTCCATTAGCGACATAAAGCAATCCTCAATGGTTGGCGAAATCTGTTTAATGGCAATACTTGTGATGCCATTCTCAAGTAGAAACTGCTCAACAGCACCAATAGATATGCTTTCTCTTTCAACGGAAAGGTGCACCTCGTGTCCAAAAAGGAACGACGATTGGAATCGGCTATCGGCTCTAAGCGCCTTGATAACAGCATTTGGCCTTTTGCTCTCTATACCAAAAAGGTCGTATGCATAGGAATCAACAATTTGCTTTGGCGATTCTATTTGAAGGATATCCCCGTTCTGAATAAGTGCAATTCGGTCGCACTGTGCAGCCTCATCCATATATGGAGTGGATACAAGCATGGTAATCCCTTCATTTTTAAGCTTGCGTAGCATTGTCCAAAACTCTTTTCTGGACACAGCGTCAACACCTGTTGTTGGCTCGTCTAGCAACAGCACCTTGGGTTTATGAATAAGTGCGCACGATAGGGCAAGCTTCTGCTTCATGCCTCCAGAGAGCTTTCCTGCTGGTCTATTGGCAAAGGGCTCAAGCATTTTGTAGATATCCTCTATAAGCCTGTAGTTCTGTTCCACAGTAGTACCAAAAACACTTGCAAAGAACTCTAGATTTTCCCGAACCGTTAAATCCTGATATAGGGAGAAACGGCCAGGCATGTACCCCACCATTTGGCGAATAGCTTGGTAGTCCCTTACAACATCGGCTCCACACATGGTAGCGCTACCACCCGAAGGAACTAACAGCGAGGCCAAGATGCGTATTAGCGTTGTTTTACCAGCGCCATCGGGACCAATTAACCCAAAGAGTTCCCCTTCGTCAACAGCAAACGTTGCGCCTTTAAGGGCTCTGGTTTGCCCATAACTCATTGACAAACCATTACATATGATATTATTTGGATTCAAGAGAGTAAGGTTAAACGTGAAAAGTTAAACGTGAAAAAGCTTGTCTCCTCGCCTGAGGTCGAGGCAAGCAGCCCCTAGGCGAGATTAAACGCAAAAGTCTAGACACTAAAACCAAACTTCTCCGGGCATTCCAATTTTCATGCTTTGATTGGGATTTGAAACCTTTATCTTAATAGGATAAACCAAATCAACCCTCTCCTCGCGAGTTTGGATAATTTTAGGTGTAAACTCTGCTTTTGCTGATATCCAGATAATAGTACCCTCGGTTTTATCTATAGCGCCACCGTCGGCATCGTAGCCAATAGTTACCTTCTTCCCTAAGGCTATCTGATGCAGCTGACTTCCAGATATGTAGGCTTTAAGTACAATAGGATCTAGTAATGCAATGCGGTAAAGCGGCTTTGCTGGTGAAACCAGTTCTCCCGTGTTAGCATACTTTACTAGCACTGTTCCTTGGGTATAGCTTACCAACTTGCACTTAGCTAGCTGATCCTGAACCTGTGCTACCTGCGCCCCTAGAGCCTTTAGCTCGGCGTCAATTGCGGGCTGTTGCGATTTTGTAGCCTCTATTTGCTTGGTAAGCACCGATAGCTGTCCGTTAATATCGTCTAGCTGCTTTTGTGTAGCAGCACCGTCGCTAAACATGGCCAGAACTCGTTGCTGTTCCCTTGTTATTACGGCAACCTGCTCATTTTGAACACCTATCTGAGCATCAATAGCTCTTCGCTTTGCTCTAGCCGCTTCAACTTGAGCGTAAAGCTGACTTCTACGCAACGATAGCTGCACTGTATCAATTAGCCCAATGGATTGGTTAAGGGTTAAGTAATCCCCTTCATCAATACTAAAATCAATTAATCGGCCATTTGCTTCGGCTGAAATAGTAACCTCATCGGCCTCAAAGTTACCCCATGCATCGGGTGTGTTACTGTTACTATTGCAGGCAGAAAGAAGCGCTGCAATAGCAGCAAAACCTATGTAAACTCTTCTCAAAATCATACTCGTAATTATTAATTTATGATTTGTTAAACTCATTATTATCTCCTTGTTATGCTACAAACTATTTCCAAGCACGGTTTGCAACAGTACCCATTGCAGAGCAAGATCTAGCTTACGAATCTCAAGGCTAAGCTTTGCTGCAGAAACCGCGTTGAAATCGGCCACATAGTCCGATGAGGTTACAACCCCATTGGCCAGCATCGAGGCCTTATCCTGCTCAACATCGCTAAGCATTTGAATAATCTCTTTATCCATAGCCATTTGCTTCTCTAGCATATCCATTTGAGCCCGAATACCCTCTGCCCTACCTGTAATAGCGTTACTAAAGGTTTCCATCCGTTTGCTAATAATGCTACGCTGAATGGCCAGCTGCTGCTTCTCGTTTCTTGCCTGATTCCAATCCCAAACGCGCCACGACAGGCGTACGCCAACCAGAGCATAGGTATCCCAATCGTTGGAAAGCATATTTAAACCAGGTTTGCCGTAGCCGATGTTTGCAAAAGCAGCAACTTGAGGCATACGCGACGATGCAACAATATCACTTAAATTGTGCGTTTTGGATGCTTGAATTTCGAAACTTTGAAACTCAGGTCTGGCTATGGGCACTGGGCTGCTGGATTGCGCCCCAACCAATGGAACCATTAGCGTATCTGCAACAATTGTAGAATCGCCCATCACAGCTATTAGCGATGCCCACATTGACTCCCGTTGCGCAGGAAACTGCAGGAGCCGTTGCTCCAGCTTTAGCCGCTCCGCCTTTATAGATTGAACGGTTGATGCCAGCACAACACCTTTTTTTTGAGCAATAGAAAGCTCTGCAATGCGCTTATCTAAGCTTGCAATCATTAGCATTACCTGTTGCTCTGCAACTTGAGCTTGAAGCAATCCAAAGTACAAGTTGGCAACCTGCTCACGCTTTCCGTAAAGTTCTACCTGTAGAGAGTTTTGCTCCAGTGCATTTTCAGTTGAAAGCAGCGCTCTTCTCCGCTTTATTACACCACCGTCGTATATGAGCTGGTTGGCTTCAAGAGCAATCTTATACTGATCCTTATCCATTTCTGGAGCAGAGAATCCAGGAATTGGTATGTTTACAGCTGTTACATCGGTTTGATAGGTTGCCTGTCCTACCAGATTTACCGAGGGAAGGAATCCTGTGGCTGAATTCTTTTGCTTGAAAGCATAAACTGAGTCAATGCTCTGCCTTGTTTGTCCTACTGGTGTATTATCCAACATTTGAAATAGTTGAGATAATGTAAGTTCCTTTTTTTGCTGCCCCATTATGCTTAAAGGAAATGCGGCTAAGCAAATAATTAGTAATCGCTTCATGCTAAAACTCTTTACGATTGAATCATACTCATTGCAATTTCAACAACCCTCGCTTTTCGCTCCTCAAGGAAATCTTCAAAAGCCTTATCATCATTATCGAAAAGCAACGTTTTAAGTACAGGTTTGCCTACAAAGGGGAATACACACAAGCTAATTACCGTTACTATTACCTCGCGCGTTTTTTCTTTTGATAAGCCTAACCTTTGGGGCAACACCTCCTGAACCTGTTTTATTTTGGCGCCATCGAAGCCAATAGTCTCAAAAACCTGAGCTATTTTGTCCGGATTCTGGTTAATCTCGTTAATTACAAAGGCGGGTAAAAATGGGTTATGCTGAATTGCTGTGATGTAACCATCGACAAACTTTGTTAGGCTTTCGCGGAACGTAAGCTGCGGATTAATCATAAGGTCGGGTAGCGACGGGAAAATCTTAGCAAACGTCTCCCTAAGAATCACATCAAACAGCTTCTCCTTACTTCTGAAGTAGTAATGGAGCAAGGCTTTATTTATGCCAGCCTCATCGGCTATTTCCTGCATTCTTGCTCCACTTAACCCCTTGCGAATAAACACACGGCGTGCAGCATCCAAAATCTGCGTCTCTGTATCCTGAGCCTTTACCATAACATTACATTTTAGTTAACTACGTAGATTAACCATGTGGTTAATGATGCAAATATAGAGCAGGAAAAAGTACGATGCAAATTTTTAACTAATTATTTTAACCATATGGTTAATTTACTAGTAAAACAGATGGTACAAACAAGTACTTAATAAAAAAAGCCATAAAGCTATTTTTATTACAAACTAAATATCAAGCACTTAATTCCAGCGTAGGGAAGGTTTAATGATATGGCAAACAGCTAGAGCAGCATAGTTCTACATGGAATAGTCCAATTGCTCAGAATAATGGCGATATCAACCTATTTATAGTCTTTTGAGGCTAAAAAACTACTTTCAGTCTTAATCCTATCCGATTTTTTAATGCTGATTAAGCTGTAAATAAGCCCACCAACAAACAAAACTTTCCAGAAAATACCACGAACAAAAGTAGCTGGTGATAGCCATAAATCGAGTAAATAGAATACAATTAATAAAATAAACGGAATTAGGATGGAAATAAACGGTTTCCTTTTGGCCATAAACCCAAAGATTAAAAAGACTAACCCTATTATCATGCTAAAAGCAATCATTATACCACCAAATTGAGTATTGGCAAACCTAAAGAATGGGAATACAATATTAAAACCGGCAATTACAAAAAGAATAGTTCTTGCATTCCTTATACTATCCTTTGTATCGGATATCGTCCCCTTTTTAAGAATTTGATGCGCAACAAAATGCGATTTTTCCTGCTCGGTACCAGCAAAGGGATAGCCACAATTATGGCATACATTAGGTTGTTGCTGGTACTCGGCTTTACATGTTGGGCAAATGGTAGTATCTGACATACAGCTTAAATAAAATTTTAATTCAACTTATAGTATTACAGGGAGACTAGCCCTCTCCCTTGCTGGTCATTATTTGAAGCAGCAAATTATCGGTTTCGCGCATACCCTCTGCTCCCACGCGGCACATATTCTGAATGGTTTTTTCCACATCATCGTCAATAATGCCATCGTTGGCAGAGATGCAGATACCTTGCAGCGCCAGAAGAGCAGATTGTACAGCAGAGTTAACGCCAGAGCTAACCTTTAGGGCACATCCAACTTTTGCGCCATCGCATATCATTCCTGTAACATTACCTATCATGTTCTTTATGGTGCTTTCAATTTCGGGAACACCACCACCCATTAGGTATGATATTCCACAGCCAGCACCAGCCGAAGCAACAACACAGCCACAAAGTGCCGATAATCGGCCCAAATAGGTTTTAATATGAATTGCAACAAGGTGCGAAATAACCAAGGCACGAGCTAGCTTTTCTGATGAAGCATTTAGCCTCTCTGCAACAGCCACAACGGGCAGCGTAGCGGTTAACCCCTGATTGCCACTTCCCGAGTTGCTCATTACTGGTAGTGTAGATCCAGCCATACGAGCATCGCATGCTGCGGCGGTAAGAGACATGGCATAGTTAGTCATGTCGTTGGCAAGTACACCTTTTTTCACATAATCAGAAAGGGTTTTACCAACCTTTAACCCATAGTCGCCGGTAAGCCCTTCTTTAGCAATAATAGTGTTCATTTGCGCCGATTTAAGTATAAACTCGATACGGGCAAAGGGAACCTCCTGCGAAAAGCTATATATCTCTGATACAGTTAAAGCAATGCGCTCCTCCGAATTTGCAGCTTCCGCAAGAGCAACTGGCTCTTCGGCTTTTTCCCAAACAACAACCCCGTTGCGTTCTGCCATAACTATATTAGAGTGCTTATCTACGATTATTGCTTTCCCTTGATTTCCATCGCTATCGAAACAAATAGCCTCTACATACAGCTTATGAGTTGTACTCTTTACACTAACCAAAACTTTATTTGCGTCAATAAGCGCATTGGCCAATTCTACCAATTGGGAGTTCACATTTTTAAGAAGCTCTAACTTATCGTCGGAATTCCCTTCAAGAGCGCCAAGCGCAGCAGCAACTTGCAAACCAGTTAAGCCAGTACCAGGAATACCTACACCCATTCCATTTTTGTAGATGTTGGGACTAGTATAAACCTCTACCCGTTCAACCCTTCCACTTAATGTTTCGCGAGCCTTGGCTACAGCCAAAGCAACAGCAATTGGTTCTGTGCAACCCAATGCAGGAACAACCTCGGTGTATAAAAGTTTCAGGTATTTTGAGTAGCAAAACTCTGATGTACAGCCCATATATAGTTAAAGGTTAAAGGTTAAAGGACAGATTTGAGACTTTAGATATTAGACGCTAGATGTAAACTAATTACTATAAACAACTTGTTCGCCCTTAGACGAGACTATACACTAAACACCAAACACTAAAAACTAATCTCAAAACCGGGCTAAAGGTATAATATGGATATAAAAAAAAGGCTGCTATAAAGCAGCCCTAGGTGTCAAATAGTATAAATGATACTACTGCACATTAACTGATACGCCAATTCCTGTTTTAATGTCAACTTGCTCAGGATTTCCTGTGTAAGTAAGGTTAGCACCGGACTTAACATTGGCTTTAATAAGTTTTGTAGCCCCAACTTTGGCAGACCCCTTTGTGGTTACTTTAACAAAAACACTTTCAGCCGTTAGGTCTAAAGCAGCAAGAACGCCACTTAAACTCACATTACTATCGATAGTTTTTGTGAATCCCTTTAACCTAGCTGTTGCGCCCTTACTAACAGAAACATCAATAGTATTAAGTTTAACAGCACCATCAAACTCGCCACCCGAGGTAAGGTCGAAGGTTATTTTATCGCCAATAAGGGTATCCTGTGCACTCACTCTGGCCTGAGTATAAACGGATATATTCCTTAATGTATCGTAAGTAACAAACACTTCAACCATCTCATCGTTAAAAAGTGCCCTGTTAATATTCACTTCAAGGGTTTTTCCATCAACATATGTTGTTACCTCGCTAAGGTTAACACCTGTAGTAACCACTTTTGCTTTTAGCTCTGCTCCTTTAGTAAGGTAAACCTTAACCCCATTACGCGCTACAAGCTTATCGTATGGAATTAGCGTACGCTCAACAACTTGCTGAGAATAAGCTGCAAATCCTATAAATGCAGTTACAATTACTGCTACTAATCTCTTCATGGTGGTAGTATTTTATAATCCGTTCAAAAATAAAAAAACTTGGGCTACAATATTGCTACAGTGAACTTTTCGGGTTATTTCATGTTCAAATAGTGATAACAACAGAAAACTGGCGATGCGGGTATTAATAATTCTTACGGCTCTTTTAGGTTTAGCTGCTTGTAGCTCTGTAGCACAACAGACAAACAAAATAGATGCCACAACGAAAACAACAATGAAAACTAAACTAACACCTATACAATACCACGTTACTCAGGAAAAGGGTACAGAAGCACCCTTTACGGGTGAGTACTGGGACTTTTTTGGCAAAGGAACTTACCACTGTATTTGCTGCAATGCTAAGCTTTTTGAGTCGGAAACAAAGTTCCATTCCAGCTGCGGTTGGCCTAGTTTTTTTGATTCAAATTTCACCGAAAACATTGAATTCAAGTCGGATTACAGCCACGGAATGGTACGTACAGAGGTACTGTGCAAACAGTGTGGCGCACATCTAGGTCATATATTTAACGATGGGCCAAAACCTACTGGCAAGCGGTATTGCATTAACTCAGTATCAATGAAGTTTATTCCAAAGGAGAGTACCAAATGAGCTCTAATACATTTAAAATAGGCCTATTTCCATTGGGCATATTCCTTTTACCAGGGGAAGAGCTTCCCCTTAGAATATTTGAACCGCGATATAAGCAGCTAATTGAGGAATGTATTGCACAAGAACTCCCATTTGGGATTCCATTTATAAAGGAAGGAGAAATTCAACTCTACGGAACTATTGCCGAAGTGGTTAAGGTATCGGGAAAAAACCCTAATGGCGATATGGTAATCCTTATTAAGGGCACTGGAAACTTTGAAATGCTAGACTTTATGCCTGTGCTCCCCGATAAGCTTTACGGTGGTGGGTATATTAAGAAGCTGCCTAACACCTACACATCAACCAACGCAAGTTTAGCCGTTCTGGTAAAAAAGTTGCAGCTAAACATATCGCCCCAATTGGGCACGCTAATTACTGCAGAGGCAATTAATCTTTTTGATGTAGCTAAAGCGCTAATGCTTGGAAGTATTGATAAGTACCGTTTTTTTACGCTATTCAACAGCGCTTTAATGGAGCAATTCCTGCTTAAGCAACTTCAATTTGTAGAGAAAATAAGGGAACAGGAGAACGCGCTGCAGAATAACTTTCAGCTAAACTAGGATTACTATGCAGCAATAAAAGAAAAGCCGCTACCTAAAGTAACGGCTTTATTTTATCTGTTCTTACGGGAATTTTTCCCACCAAAATGGGGTTAATTCGCGTTAGCATGGGCTCATGGTAGGCGCGCCTTGTAATTGGCTTAAACAAATCGGTGCTAGGCCAAGTATCAATCTTAGAGATACTTCGTGAAATAACACGCTCTACCTCATAGGGTAAGCGCGGCCCAACCCAAGAACTTGTATTGGTTAAAAACACGTATGAGAAGCCATCCTGCCTTACAACTGCTAAAGCAGATGTGCCAGGGAAAGAGCCTGTTCGTAAGTAGTTCCCATCGCGGGTAATCCAACGCCAACCTAGAGGATGATACCCTTTGTCCTGCGTAACTAGCTCTGCAACCGACTGTTTAGATAGAATATCGGGATACTGTTCGTCACCATCAACGGAAAGCAGAAAGCGCATTAAGCTAATGGGAGAAATAACCCATCCCCCCGCTGCGCCCAGTGTACGGATATCATTCCCTCCCCTGCTTTTTAAGAGTAGAGTATCTGCACCATTAAAACTTTTGATAGGGTTTGCATCATGAACCTCATAGTACTTAACCTCATTGGCATAACGCATCTCATCAAGGTTAAAGGCTAAAAAGGCATCAGTAATGCCAATTGGAGCAAATATGGCGCTCTTTACATAATCCTCGTAATTAATCCCTGTAATTCTCTCTATTACAAGCTGAAGAATACCATACCCAATATTACAATAGGAGCTATGGTTTGATGGCTCAAAGTGTAACCGCTTTGAGAGCGCAAAGGCTACTATATCCTCAAGGGAAACAGGCATTGGCTTGTTCAACGCACGGGCAATCTCCTCACCCATAAACATGTGGTCGCCATATCGTGTAGTCCATCCCGCAGAATGGTTTAACAGGTTCTTTACAGTAATCTTCTCAACACGTGGATCTACATAGCCAAGGAAAACGGGTTGATTGAGAATGGCATGAGCTCCAAAAACTGTATCGGTAAGCGATAAGCGACCTTCCTCCACAAGTTTCATAATAGCCGATGCCGTAATAAGCTTTGAAACGCTAGCTACCCTAAATAAGTTGTAGGGCTGCACCTCCTGGTTATGCTCAACATCGGCATACCCAAAACCTTTTGCATAAACTAGTTTCCCCTCCTTAGCAATAGCAACTGCAGCTCCCTTTATATCCCACTTGCGAATAAAGCGGTTAACGGATCTATCCAAATCCCCAAAGGTGTTGGATTCACTAAGGTTGTTGGTAATGGAGTGATTATCGTTTACAACCGAAGCACGCTCTGAATTTGCCGACGCCCCTTCGCTTTCGCTAATAATACAATCAACCGTAAGCAGTAGAAACATGCTTACTAGAATAAAGAGTCCCTTCCCAATGCTATTTATACTCAACTTCACTTTTGTGTTTCTTCAGTAATATTATTAAAAGCTTATTCACCTTTTGATTGCAAAACAAGTTTGCGCAGAGTTGCAGCAAACTGCTCAATATCATCCTCGGTAGTGTCCCACGATGCCATCCAGCGCACCTCTGAGCGCGACTCGTCCCACTCATAGAAGAAGTACTCCTTTTGCAATGCAGGGATTAGCTCTGCTGGCATAATGGCAAAAACACCATTAACATCAACAGACTGGGTAATGGTTATCCCTGGAATATCAGCAACCTTTTGAGCTAGCAGCTTAGCCATACGGTTTGCATGACCAGCAGTTTGCGCCCAAAGATCATTAGATAGGTAGGCAATGAACTGCGCCGAGATATAGCGCATTTTGGATGCCAATTGCAGCCCCTGCTTACGGGTGTACATAAAGTCGGTAGCCAGTTCCTTGTTAAAGAACACAATAGCCTCACCGTACATCATCCCGTTTTTTGTGCCACCAAAGGATAGCACATCAACTC
>DHVO01000230.1 GCA_002412705.1 Bacteroidales bacterium UBA5206
ATCAGCCTTTAACCTTACATGAACAAGAACTTACTAAACAACACCATATTCCTCGCCATTGTTGCGAGCACATTGTGGGCAACCGCATTTGTTGGTATCAAGATAGGGTTAAGGTACTCTGCTCCGCTTCAGTTTGCAGGCATCCGCTTTTTCCTTTCTGGGTTGATGATTATTCCCATTATCCCAAATCTGCGTGAAAAGTTAAAGGCCATTCCCGATAGCTTTGGAAAGATTGTCCTTGTGGGCTTTATCCAAACATTCCTTCAGTATGCCGTTTTTTACAGTGGGGTTAACCTTGTTCCAGGCGCTTTGGGTGCTATGGTAATTGGAGCCGGACCGCTGTTTGCTGTGTTGGTGGCGCATTTCTTTATGCCAAACGATAGGCTAACCCTTAATCGCATTGTTAGCGTGGCCATTGGTTTAACTGGGGTTATTGTAATTAGCTTGGGCAGAAATAAGATAGGTGGTGCTGGCGATTTGGTTGGTCTTGGTGTTGTGCTCCTTATTGCAAACAATATAATTGCTGGGTTTGGGAATGTTATTGTTGCCCGCGATAGTAAAAATATTCCCCCGCTGGTACTTAGCTCATTCTCCATGATTATTGGAGGTATAATGCTTTTCCTTGTGGGTATTGCATTTGAGGGCTACCGCTCGGGGCCATTCCCTGCCGAGTATTTTGGCGCTTTAGCGTGGCTTAGCTTTTTATCGGCGGCAGCAATTTCCATTTGGTACACGTTGCTAAAGCGTCCCGGCATTAAGGTGTCGGAACTAAACATGTGGAAATTCATTATTCCTGTGCTAGGTGCTATTCTTAGCTGGATTATCTTGCCCAATGAGCATCCAACCCTTGTTGCCATTGTGGGTATGATGCTGGTTGGCGTTGCTCTGGTCATTCTTGGCCTTAATGGAAAAATAGAGAAGTGGAGGAATAGGCTAGGTTAGATACTAGATTTTAGATGTTATACGAGTCAATGTGTATAGCCTCATCTGAGGCCGAAATAAATTGTTTTGTGTATATTCTTTAACCCTCTTTCCTTTAACGTTTAACTTTTCACGTTTAACTTTTCACGTCTCACGTCTCACGATTTAATACAAAATAGCTGTCCAACCAATTGCCCATTTCGTTATCTTTAACCAGTACGGGTTATATTTGGTAAAATTTTACGCTAATGCCTATAGTAAACTCAATTATAAGCTGGCTAAACACCAAGCGGCTTCATCAGATAGAGCTTTTCCGTCGATTCCCATACGAGGTACAACGCGAAACTCTAACAAAGCTCCTACAGCGTGCCGCTGAAACTGAGTACGGCAAAAAGTACAACTTTGCCAGTATAACTACCATCGAGGAGTTTCAACGCGCAGTTCCCATTATCGACTACGAAGGGGTAAAGTCCTATGTGGAGCGGCTTCGTAGCGGCGAGCAGAACATACTGTGGCCATCGGAGATAAAGTGGTTTGCCAAATCAAGCGGAACAACAAGCGATAAGAGCAAGTTTATTCCCGTTAGCAAGGAGGCTCTTGAGGATTGCCACTTTCGCGGGGGCAAGGATGTGATGGCTATTTACACGCAGCGCAATCCCGAAACCGAAATATTTTCGGGAAAGGGGTTAACCCTAGGCGGTAGCCATCAGATAGATAACTTTAGCACCGAGAGCTTCTACGGCGACCTATCGGCAATTCTAATTGAGAATATTCCTTGGTGGGCCGATTTTATGCGTACCCCAAGCCAAAAGGTTGCTCTTATTCCCGAGTGGGAGGAAAAGTTGGATAAGCTCACAAAAGAGGCCATTAAGGAGAATGTTACCAGTATTGCTGGCGTTCCATCGTGGAATTTGGTGATGATTAAGCACATTCTCAATTACACGGGCAAAAGTAACCTGTTAGAGGTGTGGCCAAACCTTGAGCTGTTTATGCATGGCGGGGTAAGTTTTACCCCATACCGCGAGCAGTTTAAAAAGGTCATCCCTTCCGACAAGATGAACTACATGGAAACTTACAACGCATCGGAAGGTTTCTTTGGGATACAGGACGACCCAAAATCGCAGGGAATGCTCCTAATGCTGGATTATGGTATCTTCTACGAGTTTATTCCTGCCGAGGAGGTGGGCTCTGCAAATCCAACCGTTCTTAGTGTTCGCGATGTGGAGGTGGGGCGCAACTATGCCATGCTAATTAGCACCAACTCTGGTTTGTGGCGTTACATGATTGGCGATACCGTAATGTTTACCTCCCGCTTCCCTCATAAAATAGTTATAACAGGTCGTACCCGCCACTTTATTAATGCCTTTGGCGAGGAGGTTATTGTTGATAATGCGGAGCGTGCGCTAAGCATTGCCTGCGAGAAAACCCATGCGCACATTAGCGAGTACACTGCTGCCCCAATATTTATGGGCGATGATGCCAAAGGTGCTCACGAGTGGCTAATTGAGTTTGAGCGTGAGCCTACCGATTTGGAGTTCTTTGCCCAAACCCTTGATAATGCGCTGTGCACAATTAACTCCGACTACGAGGCAAAGCGATACAAGGGGATAACCCTATCGCCACCCGTGGTTAGGAGCGTTGCACCCGAAACTTTCTTTACTTGGATGCGTGAGCGGGGCAAGCTGGGTGGCCAGAATAAGGTGCCACGTCTATCAAACTCGCGTGAGTATGTTGAGGCTCTTGTCCAAATAGATAAAAGGCTAAAAGGGTTGTGATAAAACAAATTGGTATAAGCGTACTTGCATTCCTTGCGTTGGGCGTTAGTTACGCTTACGCGCAGGATGCTGCCGTTTATGTGGATAAGTTGGGCGGTGTATGGGCAACATCATCAAGTGGGGTTTATAAATACACCCCGGAGCTAAAGCCCATTTCGGCGCCGTATGTGGCCTTTGCTAATGGTGTACCTACCTATATCGATGTTACAGACCCGCTCCGCGTGCTTGCCTTTTACTCCACAAGCAAAACCGCAGTGCTGCTAAACTCGGAGCTAAGCCCAATATCAGCAGCAATATCTTTGCAGGCTGAAACTGCTAACCCGCAGCTTATTTGCCGTTCGGGAAAAGGTGGCTTTTGGCTGCTGGATGCCTCGGTATCAAAGTTAGTTTCCCTTAATGCCTCGTTTAAGCGCGAGGGTGTTTCCATTCCTTTGTCAGCATCCATTCTACCACTAGGAGCCGAGCCCCTTTTTATGCAGGAGCAAAAGGGCGTGGTGTACATTGGTTATCGTGGGTTTGGTATAGTTGCCTTTGATGCCTTTGGGAAGCTGCAAAACGTTTACAGAGTAAATTTGCAGGGCCAGTTTTGTATGTACAAAGGCGGTTTCCTATTTGTTACAATCGGTGGTATAATGGTTTACCGATTCTCCAATGAGCAAGTAGAGCCGCTTATTGGGAGTTCATCCTCATTTCCAGCTTATTTTAAAGGAGAAATCCTTTTGTTTGCTGATGGCGTAATTTCCGTTAGCCAAAATTCTTCTGTTGGGTTCTTGGTTGGGGAGTAAACTTTTGTATTTTTAACTACGCAAAATAATGGGAGTTAAGCTCCCTTTTTTAATTTACAAAACTCATTACCATGCATATAGCAGTTGCGGGAAATATAGGGTCGGGTAAAACCACCCTAACAAGGCTTTTGTCTAAGCACTACGGCTGGATTCCTAATTACGAGGATGTGGACGATAATCCATATCTGAATGATTTTTATGAGGATATGCAGCGCTGGAGCTTTAACCTGCAGATATATTTCCTTAACAGCCGCTTTAATCAGGTAGTTGATATTAGGCGTAGCGGGAAAGATGTAATTCAGGATAGAACCATTTATGAGGATGCGCATATCTTTGCGCCCAACCTTCACGATATGAGTTTGATGTCCACCCGAGACTTTAATAACTACAAGAGCCTGTTCATGCTGATGACCTCGCTTATTCAGCCACCCGATTTGCTAATCTACCTAAGGGGGTCAATATCTACCCTGGTTGGGCAAATTCAGAAACGGGGACGCGAGTACGAGAAGAACATCCGCATTGACTACCTGCAGCGCCTTAACGAGCGTTACGAGGCATGGATTGAGGGTTACAAGGAGGGTCAGATGCTTATTGTTGATGTTGATAATCTGAACTTCTCCGAGCGTCCAGAAGATTTACGTTACGTAATCAATAAGATTGACGCGCTAATTCACGGATTGTTTTAAAGTGTGATACGGAGATTTATCTCCCTTAAAAAGTCACCCAAAAGGTGGCTTTTTTTGTGTGTATCGGTGATTTATAGGTTATTTAAAATCCGTTGCTCCTAGCATAACGATGGAAGCAAAAGAAAAGAGGCCTAGATATTTCCTAGGCCTCAGGAAAGGGATTCTATAAATTTTTAAGAAGCGTTAAGAACTCGTCCATGTGCTCCTGAGCAAATGACTGGATAAATGCAAAGGCAGGAACCAGAAGGAGGGTGCTAATAAGAAGCCCCTTTCCAATATCCTCAAATTTTCGCTCATTAAGGAGTTTGAAAAGAATCCATGCTACGTTAGCCGTTATTATAATGTGGGTTATTTGAGCAAAAATGTTTGCTTCATTCCACGGCATAACAAAAAGTCCCATTGTGCCATAGTAGTAAAGCGGAAGTAATGGAATGGCCAAAAATAGGTCTCTTTTTGTGATGAGGTGTAGAGTAAAGCAAACCACATGAATAATTATTGCAAAGGAACAGGCATTAAATACAAGCCATTTTAGAATGCTCAATTTTAGAATGTCTGTGAAGAAATAACCGCTATTTAATAACGCAACAAGAGCTAATGCTGAAAGAATAATCCCTGTTATCTGACTTTTGTTTATCGAACTCATAATTGTAGTTTTTGTAATTACGTAATAGAGAAGTTTAGCATATCGCCATACGCTGTTTTGAACAAACAGCACAACATGTTACCCCCTTGCAAAGAAGATAGATAGCAGATTCTTATTGTATGGATATGCAAAGAGAAACCTGTTTGGAAGAGGAATCCAAACAAGAGCATTAGCCTGCGGTTTCTGGAGGCTAATTAGGCTGTAATTACAAATTTAAGTACAGTTCTCAATTTTGAGGGGGTTTGTTTCGCTGCAAATGTAGAAAAAAGAAATATCAAGTATTCCTTATTAGAAAGATGTCTTTTAGGATTTTAATTCTATTTCTCTTCTATATCTTCAAAAATATCAAGACTCAATAGTGCTGCATAAAGAGTAACAAAAAGCAATACATTAAGTACCCAGTACCATAGCAAGTTCAAGTTAAGCAAAGGCATAATTGCTTTGTCCATACTACCAAGAGTTAAAAATAGTAGGGTTGGGAGCAATACAATATTTAAACGCCTTTTTCTATTGATTTTAAGCGGCAACTGGCATTTTGGGCAGTTTCTGGGTTGCTTGTAAGAGGCGAGCAACGCCGTTTTAACGTAATCTAATGCTGGATATTTGTACCCGCACTTTGGGCATATTCTTGTTTTCATTGTATTTTTTTAGAAATTCTGCTAATTACTTTACCTCATCCCTCTCCTGCACCTCAAACTTCTCATATGCAAGCGCAAAGGAGAATAGCAACGCCATAAGGGCAATGCTAATTAGAAAAAACGCAAAAAAGTTAATATTTAAAATGGATTTTATTTCGCTTCCCATAGAGACAAGGATAGTGATAAGAACCATAGGTGACATGGCTATTACCATGCGCCGTTTGCGGTTAAAGGTTAGCGATTCGTTGCATTTTGGGCAATGCCAATTATTGGGTTTTGGAGAGAAGAGTGCCGTTTTAACGTAATCTAATGCTGGATGTATGTACCCGCATTTGGGGCATGTTCTTGCTTTCATGGTATTGGGCAGTATATTTTAATAGTCAATTCTCTGCGTACTCTAGCCTATCTGTACCCTCGTGTTTGGCAGGTGCGTTTCCTAAAATATAACAACGAAATTAGCCACATTCTCCGTTAAATCAACTTTAGCGGGTTAATGTTACTCATAATTCATCATAAAAGTTAACTTTACCCAATAGCATAAAAGCATAGTAAAGCATTTGATATGGGTAAACGCACACTCCTTTTACTTACAGCTGTTTGTGTTGCGGTTGTTAACCTGCTTCACGCACAGGAACCTGAGCTAACCACTGCACGGTTCGATTCGCTTTATAAGGTAACAGAACAGGTAAGGGGAGTGAATCCCGATTCGGCCATTACACTGGCCACCAATTTGCTTATCAGCTCGCAGCATACCGATGATTTGCAGCTCACCATGCAAGCTGAGCTACTTCTGGGGTATAGCTACTACAGCAACAATCAATTTGATAAGGCGCTTCAGCATCTAAATAAAAGTTTAAGCGTTGCGCAGCAGTTGGAAAACAACGAGTTTATCGCCCTTACGCTTAACCGTATTGGGAATACCTATCAGCTGCAAGGGTTATATGCACAGGCTATGCATGCATATAAGGAGGCCTTAACCATTAATCAGGAACTTAACGATAGGCGCGAAATTGCCCGTACGCTGGTAAATATTGGTACGGTAAATAGTATGTACGGCAACTACCAGCGCTCTATTGATAACTTTTTGCGTGCCCTTAGCATCTATCAATCGCTTAACGACCGCGATGGCATTGCATGGGCATCGCTTAGTACCGCTAGGCTGTTTAAGCGTTTAGGCTTGAATGAGAAGGCGCTTGAGTATGCCGAATCGGCTTTTGAGCACTACAAGGCGGTTGAGCAGCGCACAGGAAATACAACAGGGGTAACCCTATCGTTGGGCGAGCTGGGTAATATTTACCATCAGTTGGGGATGCTTCCAAAGGCGTTGGAGCATATAGAGATGGTGCTTAGCATCAACAAGAAGAATCATAACGTGCATGGCGAGGCGGCCAACAGGCTAACGCTGGGGATTATCAACTTTGAGCAGGGTAACTACTCGCAGGCCGAGAGTCACCTGCAGCAAGCGCTGGCGCTTAAGCGTAGCGTATCCGATAGTATCGATATGGCCGTGCTGTACCGATATCTTGGTGAGATTAGCATCCAGAAAGGGAACTGGCAGCAGGCGCAGCAGATGCTATCGCGTAGCTTGGATATGGCCAAGGAGCA
>DHVO01000155.1 GCA_002412705.1 Bacteroidales bacterium UBA5206
GATGCAAAAGTAGCGCTTTTTTTATCCCCTGCAAGGGGCTGTGCAAACTTTTTTTAAAAGAGCGGGAACTGTAAAGTTACAAAATATTGATTAGATGATCGTTCTGTATCCACATCTTTTTTAAAAAAAATTTACTTTGTCGTAAAATCGGGGTGCATAAAGGGTATCAATCTCCAAAAACAGGTTATACAACGACGTAATAGAAAGTTTTTGTGTCACACGATTGCAGAAATATTCTTACAAACTATCCATAGAGATCTGAAAAAAGGAGGTTGCATATCAAATCCGAGTAGATAAAAGATTTGGTCCTAACCCATATCAAAGGGAACTTATGGGTAATAGACGCAAAAAAATTACTCATCAAAGAGCGAGAAAGAGAGTTTAACCGAAAGTGACGAAAAGCTATGTCCTTCAAAACCAGCAAAAACTCCAACATTTGCAATAGCAGCAATTCTGCTAACAGAGTAACCCAATTCATAATAGGGCACTTCACCCTTTAGTTTCAGTAGGGATAAATGAATATTCTCCTGCCACATGGTATTACTTATAAAGGGTAAGAATTTTAGTGCCAAATAGGGTGTTTGATACGTGGCAAAGCCAACACCATAGGTTGAGTTTGTGCTAAACTGGTAGTAATCTGCATTTTGAAATGAGTTCACAAAAGAGCGAGCAATAACAGGGGAGCGATGACTACTAAAATGGACAAAGTCTGAAAAGAACATGTTACGAGAAGAAAAAAACCCACCATAGCTGAGTCCATATGTGAACTTACTTCCAGGACCCGTATTTATTGAGTGGTTAATACTCCCCTCGAGCATACCAAACCTAGCGCTAGACCCAAACACATTGGGTGTAGCAAAACGGGTTAAGACCTTTACTGTGGGATACTTGGAGTAAAGCATCTGCTTACGCCCCTTGTACATCTCGTAATAATAAAAAGGGGTATAGGAAAGGTGGAACTCGGAAATAAAAGCGCTACTGGTCTCAAAGTTACTTGTGTTAACCCTTTTGTTTTGAGGTATATTTGAGGTATATCGGGCTCTATTTTGCTCTACTAAAATGTAACTTGTTGTATTGGACAACATCTCGCGATGCGCGTATTCAAATTGGGTGAAAAGTTCTAAGCCATTAGTAAGATCTATACTATTACTAACCCTAGCCGTGTTTTCCTGATACAGTTTCATATAGTTTCTGCCAAACAGCAAGGAGGCTGGCGTATTAACCAGCTTACTGATGCCATGCTGCTTATTGAAATCGGCTGATGTGCTACTAACCGTAAAAGAGATGGTACCCCTGCGCCTATTGGCATAGTTGAGGTGTGAAGAGATACTTCCCATTGGAACTTTGCGTGAGAAAGAGTAAGAAAGGGTTGGATTTATTGATAATGCTGTTGAAGTAAACCTTTGATGAAATTCAAAAGATGCACCCAAAACAAATCCATCAACTGTATTAAACTGGAAATGAGATGGATTAAGCACACCAGAAAATATAAAGGTTCTACTCTTTTGCTTGTTTTGCCAACTATTACCTAATAAAATGGTACCAATAATATTAGATGATCTTGTTGTATCTACTTGCGCACTATCGGATTCAGACCGCAGGGAGTAACGAATGGAACTATCCACAACAGTCTCGTCTTTAGTTAGTAACACAGGACGTAGTTGCTGCCATTGCTCTGGTGTAGAAGTCTGGGCAGAAGAATCAACAGTAACAGTTACTGGGCTAACCACCTCAAGGGAATGGGTAGATGTATCGCGCTCAGTAAGTTTCTTATCCATCAGCTTGGAAAGCTGGTACATTTCGCGATTTGTGAGGTTTTCCTTTTGCAAAAGAGCATCCATTTTAAGTGAGTCGCGCTTCTGCTTCTGCTGCTTACGAGGCGATATGCCTTCCTTTGGGTGTTGAGGTTTAGCCTCTGCGGCAACAGGGCGCTTCTTAAATGCCAAGGCAAGTTCCGATGGTGTTCTAATAGCACCATTCACCTTTACGTGGGAGTACTTTACCGACGAAACGTAGTTTACATCGCCCTCGTTACCCAGAATTGCACCATTAACAACAAAGAAATGGCTGATAGGAAGCCAGACATCCCTTTCAACCTCGCCAAAGGACTGCTTCATCTTGACGGTTCCAAAGTAGGTTTCCAAATTGAGATCCACCCCATGAAGATTGTAATATTCATC
Organism: Bacteroidales bacterium UBA5206; assembly: GCA_002412705.1. Lineage (GTDB taxonomy): Bacteria > Bacteroidota > Bacteroidia > Bacteroidales > Tenuifilaceae > UBA5206. The sequence continues at coordinate 2,181 of DHVO01000155.1, forward strand.
GGCAATATAAAGAAACCCAGAAACCAGCTGCTTACTTTTCCGTTTAGGGATAACCTTGATTTTATAAATCACCCTATTGTCCTGAATAGTAAAACCATCGTACTTATACGAATAGAAACGCAGGGCATTGGGTGCTAAAGGCAAAACAATATCGCCAACTTGAGGCTGGTAGAAACTTGCATTGGTAAATTCCATAACACTTTCGGAAGCATCGCTATTTCCAGGAAAGTTTGAGCGAAAATGGGTAACCCGCTGGTCGTACTTATTGGGCGCGGTAAAATGTATAATGTTAACAGACTCCTGAAGATAAAAGTCACCCTCCTTTGGTGCATCAGGATCATTTTTTATGGCCTTTTTTACAAGCCAGCTTAATTTTTTCACCTTAAGGGTTCCCTTTAGGTAAACCTCGGCATCAAACTCCTTTACTTGGTTCTGGTAGTATGGAGCATAACCTATTGCCTTGCGAATTATGGCATATGCAGGATCTTCGGCCTTAGAGCCAATGGTTACAGGGGCTATTTGGTAAGGGCGTATGTCAAGTGTAACGTTAAGCGTTACATTATCGTTGCTGACATCAACCTGCTTTTCAACTGTCTCAAACCCCAAACTCCTATACACAACGGTATATTTACCTGCAGGAAGATTTATAAAGTAACTTCCGTTGGAATTGGCAGAAGTTCCCATTTTGAGCTCCTTAACATATATTGAAGCGTAAACAATGGGCTCTCCACCTTGGCTGGTTACGGTGCCTTGTATAGATTGCGCCAAGCCTGTGCTAACAGCACAAATTAAAGTTAGAATAAATACAGTGGGGACGAAACGGATAAGCAGAAACTTTACCATAGGTTACAGTGGATTACAAAACTAATCTATTACATTTTTCGTTGCCCAAAGTAAAACCACAGCCTCTTTTCAGAGTATTTAACATGCATCACAGCAGATGCATAATCTATTCAAAGCAAAGAAACGTGAAACACCAAGGCATTGAATCAGCAGCAATAGCCAATTTTGTGTAACTTACCCCCTGAGTTTTCAACATAAAAAAGAAGGAACCAATAAACGCATTTTAACAATTGATGCTTGCATGAAAACACTAGACAAAAATACTTTGCAAAGTGGAGATGTGCTGCACTGTACATCGGAGAGGCTTTTGAGCCGAATTATTAGAAAACTTACCAAGGGAAGGGTTAACCACTCGGCTCTGGCCATTGAGGTTTGGGGCGAGCTGTTTATTATTGATGCACAAAAGGATGGAACCAACCTACGCCCTATTAGCGAATGGAACAAGAAGTACAAGTACAGCTATAAGATATTTAGACCAACCGATTTTTCTACAGAAATAAGGAGCAAGGCAATTAGTAAAATCGGCTCGACACCAAATGATTTCCTGAGCCTTATAGTGTGGCAGCCCATTTACATCCTCACTGGAAAATGGCACGGACGGAGTAAAGAGAATGCCGATGATAGAATGTACTGCAGCGAATATATTGCATGGCTTTTTAGCTACGAGAACTGGTGGCAGCTTAGCCCTCAGGCCGTTTACGATTTAATGGAAAACGACCCGAGGTTTAGCCGGATTGAAGAGTCCTAACGGCGACTAAAAAGCCCACCAAAACCAAATCACTCAGCATTATGGATAACAGCAATAACCGAATAGCATACCTTGAGAGCAAACTTGACGATTTGCTCAAAAGGCATAAGCATTTCTCCGATGAGATACTTGCGCTAAGAACCGAGATACAGCAGCTTAAGCAGGAGCACACGCCTTCTATATCGATACCAAAAGAAAAGGAACCTGACACTTACACTGCAAAGGCAAAGCAGGAGGTTGATAGCACTGAATACCAGAGCGTAACGAATGAGCACACCAATAAAGTAGAGGAAGAGCCAGCATTTGCTTTCACTAAACCACCAAAGCAAAGCTGGAACTTGGAGAAGTTTATTGGAGAGAATCTTATAAATAAAATAGGGATTGCCATTACCATAATTGGGGTTGCAATTGGAGCCAAATACTCCATTGAGCACGATTTGATTAGCCCTGTACTCCGCATTATTATGGGCTACCTTGCTGGTTTGGTGATGCTAGGGATAGGTATCAAGCTAAAGCAAAAGTACGAGAACTATAGCGCAGTGCTTGTAAGCGGCGCAATGGCCATTCTTTACTTTATAACATTTACGGCATACAGTTTCTATGCGCTAGTGCCGCAAAGCATAGCCTTTGGGCTAATGGTGCTGTTCACCATTTTCACTGTGGGCGCTGCGCTAACGTACAACAAACAGGTAATTGCCCACATTGGACTTGTAGGTGCCTATGCTGTTCCATTCCTTCTTAGCGATGGTTCTGGTAAGGTGCTGATTCTCTTCTCGTATATCGCAATAATCAATTTTGGGATACTAATTATAACCTTTAAGCGATACTGGAAAGAGCTGTTCTACTCATCGTTTGGGCTAACCTGGTTAATATACGCATCGTGGTTTACAGCAAAATACAATGGGGATAACAACTTTGCCCTTGCGCTAACCTTCCTGTCAATCTTCTTTATAACCTTTTACCTAATCTTTATTACCTACAAGATTAAGAACCGCGAAAAGGTTTTGATTCATGATGTTGGGCTAATTCTAGCCAACTCATTCCTGTTCTACGGATTTGGGTACGCCATACTAAACAACCACGAAACGGGGCAACACCTGCTGGGGCTTTTCACCCTAATCAGCGCAATTACTCACTTTGCGGTTAGCCTAACCATCTACAGGCAGAAACTGGCCGACAGAAACCTATTCTACCTAGTATCGGGGTTAGTGCTGGTGTTTATAACAATTGCCATACCGGTACAGCTAAGCGGAAACTGGGTAACCCTACTCTGGGCAGGCGAAGCAGCGCTACTTTTCTGGATAGGTAGAACCAGAAGCATTGATATATACGAAAAGCTATCGTATCCGCTTATGATACTTGCTTTTGGCAGCATTGCGCACGATTGGCTAAATACGAGTAGCGTAGTATTTACTGAGGCTGGAGAGCACGCAATAACCCCGTTTGTAAACATTAACTACCTATCGGCACTGCTATTTGCTGGGGCATTTGGATTTATTACCTACCTAAGCAGAACTAAAGCAGCTGCAACCAGTAACAGCAAGGGAGTAGAACGCCTTAGCCTAATACTTGCTCCTGCCATTATGCTAATGGTGCTGTACATATCAACAAGAATAGAAATCTCCACATACTGGAATAACCTATACAGCAACTCGGCGCTGGTTATAACGCCTAGTGGCGAGGAATACCCCAACTACTACTGGAACGAGGACTACTCCAACCTAAAATGGGTGTGGCTGGCCAATTTCACGCTACTTTTTGCTGCCCTGCTAACCCTTGCTAATCAAGTAAAGATAAAGAGCCCTGAGTTTGGAAAGATTTGCACTGCCATTAGCCTTATTGCCATTGTGCTATTCCTAACCCAAGGACTATTTGCCCTTAGCGAGCTACGAGAGAACTACATAGAGCAAACCCTATCGGAATACTACAGTCATAGCGTTTTTAATATCTGGATACGATACATATCGCTTGCATTTGCAGGTGTAACCCTATGGTTAGCGCAGGTTAACCTGCTAAAAGGCGACCTAGGGTTAAAAGCAAGAGTGGCTGCCGAGCTGTTTATACTAACCGCCCTTGTTTGGATTGCCAGCAGCGAGCTGCTTAACTGGTTAGATATTGCCAAATCGAACCAATCGTACAAACTGGGTTTAAGCATCCTATGGGGTATTTGTGCTTTGGCCATAGTTGTTTTAGGGATTTGGAAAAAGCGGAAACACCTGCGCATTGGCGCTATTGTGCTATTTGCCATTACGCTGGTTAAGCTGTTTGTTTACGATATCTCGCACTTAGATACAATTGCAAAAACTATTGTTTTTGTATCGTTGGGCGTGCTGCTACTGGTGATTTCGTTCCTTTATAATAAGTACAAGAATATTATTGCTGATGATTCTGAAAACTAGATACTGCCTTTGGCTAATGCTTTTGGGTACCACCAATGCTCTCATGGGGCAATCCAACGGCTACTTATACAAGCGGGATATTAGCGGCATAACCAATGAATGGCACAGGGTAGCACTACCCAACGAGGTGTTTGGAAAGGTTAACCCGCAGCTTAGCGACATCAGGATTTTTGGGGTTACCCAATCTAACGATACCATTGAGGCTCCTTACATCCTCAGGATTAATGCAGAAACGGTTACCGTTACCGATGCTAATCTGGGCATCATTAACGCATCGTACAATAGCAGCGGCTACTACTTTACTCTGGATAACAAGCAGAACCAACAGGTTAACCAGATTAAGCTAAGCTTTAACGAGGATAACTTTGACTGGTTAGCAACCCTTGAGGGTAGCCACAACCAGCAGGAGTGGTTCACGGTATGCGCTAACCAGCGAATAGTATCAATAGCAAACAGCCACACCAGCTATACATACTCCAACCTTAGCTTCCCCGAAACCAACTACCGCTACCTAAGGATTTTGGTTAAGAGCAGTAGCAAACCAACGCTACAGTCGGCTACAGCTAGTTTAAGAAGCACCTCAACGGGTGTAAGGAGTAGGTACGAGCTAACCCAATCGCCCATAGAGAATAACAAGAGCGCAAAGGAATCGGTGGTGTACGTAACCCTCAAGCAGCCCGTTCCGGTTAGCATTCTTAAGGTTAACGTTGATAGCGATTTTGATTACTACCGCCCCATAACCATTGAGCGCATAACCGATAGCATTAAAACGGAGCAGGGCTGGCGATACAGCTATAGTATGCTTGAATCGGGCACCCTAACATCATTTGAGAGTAACGAGTTTCACTTTAGTAGCACCACTGCTCAGAAGCTACGCATCACAGTGCAGAATGCGGATAATACCCCATTAAACATTGGTGCAATTGAGGCTTACGGTTACACCCACGAGCTCATTGCCCGATTCACAGAAAAGGCTAGCTACTTTTTGGCCTATGGCAATAGCCATGCCTACAAGCCAAACTACGATATAACCCTTTTTGCAGATAGAATTCCGGAATCGCTAGCAGAGGTTAGCCTAGGCAATGAGCAAAGCATTGCTTCAACAAGTACAGCAAAGGAGCCAACCCTCCCAATTAGTAAGGTTTGGCTATGGGTTGTTATGGCTGCAATAGCCATTATTATTGGTGGATTAACCATATCGATGCTAAAAAAGGAGAAAAGGGAGTAATATTCGCGCCCACACGCAACATTAACAATAACGCAACAATGGCGTAGCTTGACAAGGGAGGCGATGGGGTGATATTTGCATCAAAAATATATTGATGCATGATTACACTTTTTCTTACCACCCTTGCAGCGCTTTTCTCCGTTGTTAACCCGTTGGGTACAATGCCCGTTTTTATTGGGATAACAGAGGACAATACCAAACAGGAACGCAACACAACTGCGCTAAAGGCCAGTATCTACATGATAATTATACTTTCCACGGCCTACTTTGGGGGGAAGTTTATTATTCAGTTTTTTGGAATCACCATTGAGTCACTGCGAATTGCTGGCGGGCTAATTATTGCCAGTTCTGGTTTTGCGCTACTTACAGGCACATTCGCCAAGCACAAAGGGATGGATAAAACCATACACCAAGAGGCGCTGCAAAAGGAGGACTCATCGCTTACCCCGCTGGCCATACCCATGCTTGCTGGGCCGGGCTCCATATCGCTACTCATCTCGCTTAACGAAACGCACACGGGCTGGCTGCAAACCCTGGCAATTTTTGCTACCATCCCCGTTGTGGGTGCACTAACCTACCTCATACTGCGCAGCTCGCACTTTATATCGTCAAAGATGGGCGCATCGGGGCTAAACTCGGTATCGCGAATCATTGGTTTTATTGTTATCGCCATTGGCATAGAGTACATAATAACATCGGTAAAGATTATTCTTGGGCAGATATTGGGATAAAACCTCAGCGCAAAATCAATCATCAACAAAAAAACACATCAAGCTGTAATATTCGTAAACTTGCTGCAACTAAAATGGTGCTTTTAGATTGATATGGCTAGCTATCGACCTAAAAGCATGAGCGTTCATGCATATTAACAGTGCTAAACTGTAGTTGATGACAAAGAAAGAGGAACTATTTGCAAGTATTTACAAGGACTATAGGGATAAGATATACCGCATTTGCTACGGGTATATCTACCAGAAGGATGATGTTGACGACCTGTTTCAAGAGGTTATGACAAATGTATGGAATAGCCTTGACTCGTTTAGGGGCGAGTCGCAGATTGGAACCTGGGTGTACCGGGTTGCGGTTAACTCGGCCATTTTTTACAACCGAAAGTTTAAGAACTACCAGAGTGCCAAGAGCAATCTGTTTAAGGAGCAGCTTGGCGACGAGCCCATTTATGACACCACCGACCCCAACAGCGATAGGCTTAACAGCCTAGCTAAGGCCATATCGCAACTAGAGAAACAGGACAGGCTAATAATATCGCTTGTGCTGGAGGGGTTACCCTATGAGGAGATTGCTGAGATTGTTGGCATTACCGCAAACTACGTTGGCGTTAAGGTGAGCCGAATTAAAAATCAACTTAAAAACCTTTTGAAAGATGAACAATAGCAACGATTTTGCCGAGCTGCAAGCTCTTTGGGTTTCAAAAGGTGCTACCACAGTATCGACACCCCAAAAGCCCGAAGCGATGAGCTCCATAACCGATAGGCTGCGGAAGTTCCAATCGTTTCAGGATAAAATTAATCGCATAAAGCTTATTGCATTGATACTTATAATTACCACCACCATGCCAACGGCGCTTATGGCATCGAACACCCTGTACACTATTGCTGGGTTAGCCCTGATTGTGGCTGGAACAGCCATATTCTTTGGGTACTACCTTAGGAACCAGTTTAAGATGAGTAAGCTGCCCTTTGGCAAGCCAACCAATGAGTTTATTGAGGCCGCACTAGCGCTGCTAACCAAGCAGAACGCCATTTTCAAATCGCCCTTTGTGCTATTTAGCGTAGCCCTTGGGATTGGCGCAAACCTGCTGGTATGGTCCATGCTAGAGAACGAGGTAATGCTGGAGAGAATTCAGATTCACCTTTTTATTTCGGGGATGATTGCAGCCTCTACAACCATTGGCTACCTTATTAGGCTTTGGCGCATAAGGAACGAGGTTTACCCCATTATGGATGAGCTAGTAAAAATTAAGGAGAGCCTTTAAATCAGACTATCATGGAAAGGAATAACACGATGCCCAAAAATCTTAGAGTAGTGCTAATAGTTGGAACTTGCTGCTTTGTTGCAGGATTTATTATTGGGCTGGCTGCACCAGAGAATATGCCGCTGCGCTACACCCAACTTGCGCTTTACTTTGCATCAACAACGCTAAGCTCATTTGCTGTAGCAAGGAGCTTTTGCTTGAGGAGAAGGACAAATAGGATATAACCACAAAAAGGGCATCAGAATAAATCCGATGCCCTTTTCTTCATCCCAAATAAGTTTAAAACTCCACTCGGTAGCTGATATTTGGCACCATTACACCATCAAATTTCGAGTCGATAGTTCCTGTTTTCAGGTTATAGTAATCGGTTTTAAACTCCTTTGTTCCCAATGCGTTCAGCACCTGAACCGTCCAAACTGCGGAGTAGCGAGGCCTATTCCTCCTGAACGACAGAGCAACGGAAACAACGGGCATATCGTCAAACTGAGCAGAGTAGGCTCTGGCACCACTCTCGGAATAGACCACATCCTTTGCTGCTAGCGATGCTGCGTAATCAATAGGCTCCCGCCTATTGCCTCCCATGTAGTTCAAGCGTAGGTTTGCCCCCAAAATGTTATTCTTTGCACGCCCCAACTGCCACTCCTTCCCTACCAAAAGGTTTAGAACGTAGTTTCGGTTAAAGCGGGTATTGCGCTCAATGCCATCAATGGCCTTATACTTTGAATCGAACACCGATGCAGTAGCCAAGTAGTAGAACCCCTTGCTTAGGAATCGTTCCAAGGTAAAATCTACCCCAACGTTATGGCCACTCCCCTTGCTAACCAATGAGTTATTAAAGAATACATCCTCCTCGGTATTTACCGTTGATAGATAGCCAACGGGTGCCACGGGAACATCCCTAAGTTGCTGAAAGTAGGGTTCAACGCAGAACCGTAGGTTATCATTTATTTTGATATTGTAGGATAGCACAAAGTGCTCCGATTTCATCAAGTCCAAATCCTTGTTGGGCATAGCACCCGATGAGCGAACAAAATAAACGGGCAGGTGCTCAATACGGCTATAGATTCCATAGGCAAAGCCCAAGCTGCTGCGCGAGGTCAAATCAAACTTCACGCCCATGCGCGGCTCAATGGAGTGCTGCTTGGTTAGGTGGAAGTAAAGGGCATGCAATCCCACATTAAGCGACAGGCGATTGGTGAGCATCACCTTAGACTGGCTAAACGCCTGAAACAGCATGGAGCTGCCGCTTTGGTCGGCAATAAGGGTTGGCTGCTCGCCATCGGCCAGCGCCTGCAATAGGTTAACGTTATACCCCAAACGGTTTATATAGAAGCCCGTACGGCTTGAGTGCCGCTCACCAAATCGGGTGCTAAGCACCGATTGTAGGGTTACGCGCCACAGGTTATTCTCCACATCGGACTGTGGCA
>DHVO01000098.1 GCA_002412705.1 Bacteroidales bacterium UBA5206
GGGTCGCCTCCCCTACAAACCAGAGTCCCTTAACCTGAAAAGTGAGGTGGACTTGGCTCTTGTTCTAATGCAGGAAGTAGCCCGAGCAAAAAGCATAGCTATAACAAACCTTGTTGACAAGGATATTAGAGTTATGGCCGACAGCGAGATGCTAGCCACAATTCTCCGAAATATGATTTCCAACGCCATTAAGTACTCATTCCCCAAAGGAAAAATAAACATTGGAACAACCAGCGTAGATATTGATGAGGGCTTTATTGGTGTTTACATTCAGGATTTTGGAATAGGCATGGGGCAGGAAACCATAAGCACACTATTTAAAACAGGAAAAAGTAAAACCCAGATAGGTACGGCAAACGAGTTGGGAACAGGGTTAGGCCTTGTTATTGTTGATGAGTTTGTGAATGCCCACGGAGGTAAAATACACATATCGAGTGAGGAAGGCACTGGCTCAACGTTTGTTTTTACGCTGCAGAATCCATAGGTGTTTATTTTAAATTACATCAGCCAAAATGGCCACTGGAAGTTCCTAGCACAAGACATACAAGCCCCTTTTTGGCTATTGTTTTACTACATTTGTTAAAGCATTGCTCTGTTTTTAGGTAAAGAGCATTTGTTTTTATTGCCGTTTAATTAAGGATATTTAGAAGACTAAACCTTCAACAAGTATGAATTGCTAACTAAACGGCACTACAAATCCAACATATGCTGTTCATTCTTTTTGCTTTAACAAAATGAGTATTCAAAATATCAAGATAAAGAAACACACCCTTTTTTACTCCAAAAAAGAAACCTGGTGGCTAATTGGTTTCTCCATGATCTTAGCAGGAGGCGTACTTGCCGAGCCTCAAATACTCACCTCATTCCTAATTGATGGAGACCTATCGGGTATGTGGTTAATTTGGACAATACTTATAGGCATTGCCTTTGGTAAAGTCTTTTTTGCACATCTGTGGCATAGACTTCCCCTAAAAACAGAGAATGAGCTAATTCTGTTTCGATTCTCTGGCAAAGGGGCTAAGTACCTGCATATTTTTAGAAGTATCTATGTTGGGGCTGTTGTTGCGCCGCTATCGTTAAGCATGGCCTTTCTGGCATTTGGCCGAGTTCTTAGCGATATATCGGGCATAAGCCTGCAACAAGCCATTTGGATTACTTTAGGTTACATTACCATAGGCACTTTCTTTAATAGCCTGCGGGAACGACTACGTTTTGATTTTGTCTTCTTCATAATCTTCATTGCATCCTTAGTCTTTATTCTTTTTTCGCTTAATAATAGTTTAGGCTCCTATGTTGATATAAGCAATGCCATTAGCAGCAGCAAACTTAGCTTTAAACTATTTCCCGATGTTAAATCAACCGGATTCTCTGCGTTCCTAGTATTTATACTCATTCAATGGTGGTCGGCCAACATTATTGATTTACCCAGTATGACAGGTCAAAAACTAATGGCCGCCCAAAACCAGCGTACCATAGTTCAAAGTATTATACTTCCTCAAATTCTTTTTGCAGTTTTTTTTATAGCAATAAGCTCAATTCCATTCTACATACTACTAATTGAGCCATCGGCACTACATGGGATTAGCGGAGAAGCGGCTTTTCTAAAGATTTTTACCCATAGCCTGCACGGAGCATCAAGGTGGGTTGTACTGCTCTTCTTTTTGATGCCCTTTACTGCTATTACACAAAACTATCAGAACTGGAGCGGTTCACTGCTTGTGCAGAACCTATACAAACACCACATTAACCCTCATGCCACAGACAATGCACTGCGACACGTTGGTATTGCTGTTATGATTTTTATAGTTTCGGCTGCTGCCATAATCGCTCTATTTAACAGTTCCATTGTATCTGTAGTAAAGTACATTTTTACCATTACGGCAGGCGTAGGGCCAGTTTTCATACTACGATGGTACTGGCACAGAATAAACGCATGGACACAGCTTACCGCAATGGTAGTATCCCTTGTTTACCCCACTCTATTCGATGCTGCATACAACAACATCCCAGCATTTAACCTGCTTTTGAGCCAGCTGATGCATACGCTAAACATGGAGTACTACCCACTTAAAATTATTTTGCTAACCATTCTTGTTTGTCTTACATGGATTACGGTTATGTATAGTACAAACCCCACAGCCATATCAACCCTAGAGAAATATGTGACTGCGGTTAAACCAGGTGGGGTGTGGCCCTTTGCAAACGCAGGACGGATTATGCTTGTACCCCGACTGGCTCTGGCACTACTTCTCTCCACATCGAGCGTGCTTAACTTTGTTGTACTGTGGCAATTTGTTACTGGATTCTACACACAAGCCGTAATGCTATTTTGTATCTCAATTATTATTCTAATTTTAGCATACCACCTCATGAAGAAAGTAAATCTGCAAAATGGCTAGAGAAAAATATCTATATACCGAATTTAGCCTGAATGCTCTTAAGGATAGGGTTCAAGAGAAATCGGGCATACAGGTTATAAACAAACGCTGTAGTGAGGAGCTGGCAAATGAACTAGCATCCAAAGGCTTTACCATATCGGCATCCACTCTAGCACGTTTTTTGGGGGTAACAAGCTCCAATTCCCTAATTTCTCGCTATAACCTTGACCAACTTTCCAAATACATAGGATATAATCAATGGGATGAGTTTCATAAGGAGACATCTGGCGATGCAAAAAGCATTATAACCCACTCAGCAACTAGCGCTCAACCTCTTGTTAGCAATAGCGAGTTACTACTTGTTAAGTACTGCTTGCAGGATGGTGCTTACGCCCCACTAATAAACTACATAGAGGACAATAAGGAGGTTTTTGCCGATCCCTTTAACCCCAAAACCAAAGGCTTACTTAGTACTTTCTCTCAGGTACTAAATAGTAACACCAAAATTAGACCTTGGCTGTTTAGCCTTATGCTCGAAAAGGAGTATTTGGCTAGGAACTACTTCGATCACCAAATTAATGCCGATGCAATTGCCACTTACTTTGGCGATGCTATAGGTAATTACTACCTAAAGTTAATAAGTCCGAACAAAAGTAGCCTCTACCAAACAAATCTAACTTGGGCTTACACAATACTTATGATGCAAGCCTTTTACCAAAACAATACTAGAGCATTGCGTAAGTACGGTTACGAGCTTTTTAGGCTAAGCCCACCCGAAGAGAACACCCTTGAGCACCACCTAAAAAATGGACAGAACTATGCGTGGGTATTTGCCCGTTACCACTTTGTACACTTCCTTTACCTATACTACACTGATAAGGCCACAAGCAAAACCATAGAACAAAAGGTTAAGAACTTAAAAGATCAGCTTAGCAACGCTTCAGCAAGGAGCAAGATACTTGCCTACAGCCTTATTTTTGAGGCGCTAACACATATTGGCTATAGTAATTTGATATACTGTTTTACAGATGATTACATAGAACTTATAAACAATTCTAATGAGAGTACTAAAGGAGAAGATATAAAAGCGCTTACAGCCACAATTTACTTCTTTACCAAGGCTACATTTAATAGCATTACCAACGGATACATACAAACAATTAATTACCAGTTAGATAACATTAAAGATTGGGCTATATCCAGCCAATGGTTGCATCTTTTTGGAAATACCTACCATGTTTACCTCCATTCCCTTGAGGCCATTCTAGCCGAAAACTCGGAACTGCGCCAGCAATACCTCTCAGAAGCCCGACATTATGCACAGCAGCTAAAATGCAAGTACTTTACCGCACAAGTTAACACGTTGGAACTGTAGCGTACCTCAAAAGCCAACCTAACCTAGAAGCACTCCTAACTTGATGATTGCAGGAATTCCCCCTGCAAAAGTCATTTCTACAACCCATATTTTAGCTCTTGGCTCCTGCAAAACACCACGTATAATGCTGTTATTGTGGTAGTTGCACTTGAACTAAGATGAACTTGGGTAGAAAAAATAGTACATCTACTTTTAGATAAATATCTATACCAACAAAACTTGAATGCATATAGATGAATACCCGATTGCATCAACTTTAAACAAGATAAACAGTATGAGAAAATTCCTAATCCTAATGTTGACAATAGTTGTAGGGCTCTGCCAAACAAAAGTCAAAGCACAAGAGTCGGTAGTCACCTCTGGTGGAGAAGCAAATAGTAGTAGCGGAACAATAAGTTATACCATTGGCCAACTAATTCATTTTCACTACACAGAAACCTCTGGTTACATAGGGCATGGAGTGCAAATGCCGTACGAGATATCTGTTGTTTCAGGAATTGACGAGTCAGTTGACATAAATCTGTCATTTGCCGTTTACCCTAATCCAACCAACAATATCCTATGGATAAAAAAAGACGGTGACAAAGGCAGAATGCTAACCTATTCCATTTATGACATAACGGGAAAACTAATTGGGAATGGCAACTTAATTAATAATGAAACTAGTATTCACTTAGGAGGAATGGTTTCATCCACATACTTACTTAAGATTTACAACAACAAAAAAGAGGTAAAGGTTTTTAGAGTTGTAAAAAATTAGAGAGTAAGGTTAATGCATAATAAGTGTATTCCTGTTGAGAAATCAAATGCACAACAAATAGTAAACATAACATAAAACAACCATGAGAAAACTATACATTTTAATGGCAACCTTACTAATGGTTGCAAATCTGTGGGCTCAGTCACCACAAAAGATGACGTATCAAGCAATTATTAGGGATGCTAACTCTCAACTAATTACAAACAAATCAATAGGCATAAGAGTATCTATTTTACAAGGAAGTTCAAATGGAACTATTGTATATAATCAGGCTCTAACTACTACAACAAACATAAATGGACTAATCACGATTGAACTTGGCGAGACAGTAGATTTTAATGCCATAAACTGGTCCAATGGACCATACTTCATAAAAACAGAAGTAGATCCTAGCGGCGGGATAAATTATTCCATTACAGGTACAAGCCAGTTACTAAGTGTTCCTTACGCTCTACATGCAAAAACAGCAGAAGGATTAAGTGGAGCTATTTCGGAAACCGATCCAGTGTTTAGCTCTTGGGACAAAAGTACTGGAGTTACAATTAATGCATCTCAGGTATCAAACTTAGCACCAGTTGCAACATCTGGAGACTATGCTGATTTAACCAATACGCCACAAGGAACGGCTATTGGGCAAATTCAGTACTGGAACGGAGCCAACTGGGTTAATCTTAACGCTGGGACAAACGGACAAGTACTTGCCATTATTAATGATATACCACAATGGGTTGAAGACAACATCCAAGTTGGTACTGCAATTGGACAAATACAGTACTGGAATGGTAACAATTGGATTAATCTTGATGCGGGTACAAACGGACAAGTACTTACCATTTTTAATAATACACCACAATGGGTAGCATCGAACACTCCACAAGGGACAACCGTTGGACAACTTTTGCACTGGAACGGAACCTCCTGGGCTATTCTTGATGCGGGAACTGAGGGGCAAATATTAACCATGAAAAATGGCACACCCCAATGGGGCTCATATTCACCTGGATTAGCACAAGTAGAAACTATTGAGGTGAATCAAATTGGGGCAACAAACGCTTCCGTTGTAGCAGAGGTCTTATCCGAAGGAGGAAATGCAGTCTCAGAAAGAGGCATTTTATGGGGAAATTCCCCAAACCTCAATATTAACGATGCCAATAAAATTATAAATGGGTACAGCTCTGGTTCATACACAACCCAAATTACAGAATTAACCATGGGTGTTACCTATTACACCAAAGCATATGCTATAAATACAGCAGGTACAGCCTATGGTTCAGAATTAAACTTTACTACCCATAATATTCCAAGTGTTGAAGTATCTCACGAAAACATCACCAATAACTCTGTTTTTGCAAAGGGTATTATTGTATCCAATGGAGGAGCCGCTATTACTAGCAAAGGATTTGTTTGGAGTACTTCGGAAAACCCGACCATAGACTCAAACCTAGGAATTTCAACAAACGGAACGGGTGATGAGCCATTTGAATCTAGCCTAAACGGGTTAGAATCCAGAACAACATACTATATTAGGGCATATGCAACTAACTCAATAGGGGTGAATTACAGCGATCAACTGTCTGTAATAACATTACCCAAAGATGGTGATACAGATATTATTACAGATATTGAAAACAACACATACAAAACTGTTTTTATAGGTAGCCAATGGTGGATGGCTGAAAACCTCCGCACAACAAAGTATAATGATGGCACGCCAATCCCAATTTTAGATGCTCAAACAACTATATCCCCAGATGAATTCTACAGTTGGTACGATTACGATAGAGAAACTTACGGTAATGACTATGGAGCCTATTACAGTAAGTATACCGTTGCTACAAAAAAACTATGCCCTATTGGATGGAAAGTTCCAAGCAATGAAGACTGGATTTTGCTTACTAACCATGTGGGAGGTACTGATATAGCTGGGGACAAACTCAAAAGTAAAAGAAGTGTTCCCGACGCTCATCCTAGATGGGATTACTCAAACCCCAATGTTACTGATGAGTATGGCTTTTCCGCTCTACCTTCAGGATTCTCAATGTACGAAATCCCTAATATGGGGGGAATAGGAACAAACACACTATGGTATACCTCTGATATAGATATAGAGTTCAATAATGATATTGAGGGAATTCCTGCCCGGTTTGAAGTTATTTCCATTATCCGAAGAATCATGATAGACCAACCCAATGTCGGTTATGTTTTGGATTCAATAAACTTTGGTGCCTCAGTTCGCTGCATAAAGGAATAAACCCAAACAACAGGTTCGGCATGCAATTCCTTGGGAATACTCTTTGGCTGCAAAATATGGGCTAAAGAATGAGCAAACAAGTCTAAAATTCACTACAATACTC
The DNA here is from genome assembly GCA_002412705.1 of Bacteroidales bacterium UBA5206. GTDB lineage: Bacteria > Bacteroidota > Bacteroidia > Bacteroidales > Tenuifilaceae > UBA5206. Next base: position 6,868 of record DHVO01000098.1, read on the forward strand.
CCATTACAAACACACAAATAATGGTAACCATTTTTAACAACAACTATACCATGAAACAACTAATTCAATTTCTACACCCTGGCAAAGAACACACTAAAGAAAGTGGAATAAAGTGGAATACTGGAGCACACAGGCGGAAGTACATACAGTCCAAAGGAAACTACTTAACAAAAGACTCTAAAGAGCCAGAGTTTAATCAATTATTCTTTTGGGGCGAATGGGAACCTCAATCAACCTTGGTAAAGACTATTAACTCTGGGCAAAAGGATTTCCCAAAAAACGTATTTGCACCATACTATTCAAGCTCATCAGAAACTACGAATACCGATCCTTTTGTTTTTGGTAATGAGTTCCTGTATTTTATATGCAAACAAGGGCACTATCCTAGCTTAAGGAATATTCCTATTGGATCCGTAATACTCTTTGGATCAAACCTAAATGAGAACTTTGTTTTGGATACTGTTTTTGTTGTAAAGTCCTTTGAAGAGTATAATCTGAATAAGATTGATGAACTAAAGAATAGGTATAACAGTGTTTTTTTCGACACGGCATTAACTCCATTGCGTGAGAAAAAATGTGTCAAAAAGAAAAAAATAACAGAAAAGCCTGATGGTTCCTGTGTTCCTACTCAATGCAATGATGACGAAAAAGATGATCACCACCCCACAATAGAGTTCTCAACCTATAGAATATACAAAGCAGCAATGTATGAGGATCGAGAACAATTTAACGGGATTTACAGTTATGTTCCTTGTCTTGCTGGCAATAATGGCGAGCAAGGATTCTCTAGGCCAACTATAAAAATGGATGGAATCATTTCAGAAACCCAAAAACAAGGGATCAAGATATCAGAGAGTAATGACATCAAAGATTATTGGGAACAAGTAAAAACGCAGGTTTTAAATAACGATCAAGGTCTATCGCTAATGATTAATTGTGAACTACCTCCATTAAACCCTTAGCATTGCTATATTTTAAAGCTCCCGATTAAAAAAAGCACAACCACAAATAAGGCCAAAGTAGAAATATAGCAACAGCTTAACAATAAAAAGAAAAGGGTGTCCAAGATTTACGGACACCCTTTTAACTATATCAGGTTTCTGATTATTACATCATACCGCCCATGCCGCCCATACCTGGGTTACCCATTGGCATTGGGTTCTCTTCCTTCTTATCAACCATTACGCACTCGGTGGTTAGGAACATACCTGCAATTGAGGCAGCGTTCTCTAGGGCCACGCGGGTTACTTTGGTTGGGTCAATTACGCCGCTCTGAAGTAGGTTCTCGTACTTATCGGTGCGAGCGTTGTAACCATAGTCAGCTTTACCCTCACGAACCTTTTGTACAATAACAGAACCCTCAAGACCTGCGTTAGCAACAATTTGGCGAAGAGGCTCCTCAATGGCACGCTTCACAATTTGCATACCAGTGGTCTCGTCGTCGTTATCGCCCTTAAGACCCTCAAGAGCATCAATTGCGCGGATGTATGCCACTCCACCGCCAGGAACAATACCTTCCTCAACAGCAGCGCGGGTTGCGCTAAGCGCATCGTCAACGCGATCCTTCTTTTCCTTCATCTCGGTTTCGGTAGCAGCACCAACGTAAAGTACAGCAACACCACCGGCAAGCTTAGCAAGACGCTCTTGTAGCTTCTCACGATCGTAATCGGAGGTAGTGTTCTCTATTTGAGTGCGGATTTGGGCAACGCGTTTTTCAATTGCCTCCTTAGCACCAGCACCGTTAACAATGGTGGTATTCTCCTTATCGATTGTAACCTTTTCGGCTTTACCTAGCATATCCATTTGGGCTGCATCAAGGCGTAGGCCTTTCTCCTCAGAGATAACGATACCACCAGTTAGGATTGCGATATCCTCAAGCATCTCCTTGCGACGGTCGCCAAAACCTGGAGCTTTAACTGCAGCAATCTTTAGCGAACCGCGAAGCTTGTTAACTACAAGAGTAGCAAGAGCCTCACCCTCAACATCCTCTGCAATAATAAGCATTGAGCGACCTGCTTGTGCAACTGGTTCAAGAACTGGAAGAAGGTCTTTCATGGTAGAAACCTTCTTGTCGGTAATTAGAATCATTGGGTTCTCAAGGGTTGCCTCCATCTTCTCCGGATCGGTAATGAAGTATGGAGAGA
>DHVO01000056.1 GCA_002412705.1 Bacteroidales bacterium UBA5206
GAGCAGCAAATTGCAACCTACCGTAACCAGCAGAAGCTGATTGAGGATACACAGGATTTTATAGACCGTTTTAGGTATAAGGCCTCAAAGTCGGCTCAGGTGCAATCGCGCATAAAGCAGCTGGATAGAATGGAGGTTATTGAGGTTGACGATATTGATAACTCTGCCCTAAACATAAAGTTTCCACCAGCACCCCGTTCTGGCGATATTGCATTAGAACTTGTGGGCGTTGGGAAAAGCTTCGGACAGAAGCGCATTTTCTCCGATGCTACCTTTACCCTTACTCGTGGCGAGAAGATAGCTCTTGTGGGTAGAAACGGTGAAGGGAAAACCACCCTTAGCCGTATGATTACTGGCGAGCTGCAAGGCGATGGAATGGTTAAGCTGGGGCATAACGTGAGCATTGGGTACTTTGCTCAGAATCAGGATGAGCTGCTAGATGGTAACCTAACCGTTCTTGATACTATAGACCGCGTTGCTGTAGGCGATGTGCGCACCAAAATCCGCGATATTCTTGGTGCTTTCCTTTTCCGTGGCGAGGATGTGGATAAAAAGGTATCTGTGCTATCTGGCGGGGAGCGTAACCGTTTGGCTATGGCTAAGCTAATGCTTATGCCCTACAACTTCCTGCTACTGGATGAGCCCACCAACCACCTCGACATGCGCTCAAAGGATATCCTTAAGGAGGCGCTTAAATCCTATGAGGGAACGCTTATTCTGGTTTCGCACGATAGGGAGTTTCTTGATGGCTTAGTGGATAAGCTCTACGAGTTCCGCGATGGGAAGGTACGTGAGCACCTTGGTGGCATATACGAGTTTTTACGCCGTCGCAAGTTGGAGAACATGCAGGAGCTGGAGCGCAGAGCCAAGGAGGTTGCCGATAGCAAGCCTAAGTCCGACTCGGAGCAGAAGCAATCGTACCTTGAGCGTAAGGAGATGGATAAGCTAATTAGAAAGGTTGCTTCGCGGCTAGAGCAAGTGGAGAAGGATATCACCAAAACCGAGGCCGAAATAGCTAAGATTGATGGGATGTTGGCTAATCCTGCTGAGCATGGAATCGATCATTCCGATAAAACCCTGTTTACCCAGTACGATGGGCTAAAAACTAAGCTGGCTAAGCTAATGGAGGAGTGGGAAGAGGTAACCATGGAGCTGGAAGAGCTAAAGGAGAAAAGGGAAATGTAGCTTCAATCCCTTTGCCTTATCCAAAATTACCATCATGTATAATGTACAGTATTCCTTACTTTTACTAAGTAAAATAGTTTAACTACAGGATAAGTTGCTTATTGGAACTGTTAAATACGTAACTTGTTTAATATTTAGATTTAGCAATCATAAGTAATTAAAAAACTAACCGCAGAAATTTATGCGCTTAAAAATTGCAATGTTCCTTCTCTTTGCCCTTGCTGTAGAGGGGGTGTTAGCTAGTGCCGATACCTTATCGTCTAAGGTAATAATTTATAGAGAATCGGCCTATGTGGGCTCTGCCCTTTCGTTTGAGATACTTGCAAACGGCACAAGTGTGGTAAAGATTCGAAACGCATCGTACTACGAGTTTGTTTGTGAGCCCGGAACCTATACGTTTCGGGTAAATAAGTATAAGAATGCCGCCATTGTGCTTGATGTAAAGCCTGGCAAAACCCACTACCTAAGAATGGGGGTGCAACCTGGCTTCTGGTCGGCTTTGCCAGAGCTTATTGCTGTTGACGAGGTGTCGGCTAAACCAGTTGTAGAGTCTGGTTCGTTGCGTTTGCTTGACGGTTCTCCGCTTGTTCGCCCTAAGAATAGGTTTGGGGTTCAATTTGCTGCTGGATTAGGGTTTGAGAATCACGATATGTTCTACGATCAAAATGGGAAAGTGTCAACCCTTAGCTATGGTGGTGGTTTTCAAATAGGGTTGATGTATGGCTATGAGTTTAATCGCCACTTCGATTTATCCTTTAACCTGTACTATCAGGGTAGCGTGCTTAGCCCTCCATTAAAAAATGTGGAAGCAAGTTTTGGCCGGGGGGCGTTGCTTGTTACCCCAGCATATATAATTCCCATTGATGGAGGCGAGTCCATGCGTTTTAAGGTTGGCGCGGGCATGGGTTACTACTTTGGAGGTACCTTTAATGTGGATGGAACCGATGTGGAACCTGGGTTTAGAACCCGTTGGAACTACAAAGGAACGGTTGGTGGACATGCCAGTTTCCATTTTGAGATGAACACATCATCTAACTGGGTATTTAATTATGGCATTCGATTCAATGCGTTGCGGTACGAATTCGATAGTAGCAACAACGATTTGTACCCTTCGTCCGATAAGCTTGCTAAGCCCAATGGCTCTGGTTTGGATTTTGTAATAGGTGCTTGCTACAGCTTTTAGAAATGAGTTTTTAGTTTTACACGATATACAACTACTTTAATGATGAATGATAGGCCCACAAGGCAAAACGACGATGCGGTTTATGGTATTAGAGCCATAATGGAAGCCGTTCGTTCAGGAAAACAGGTTGATAAGGTTTTGGTTAAGCAAGGATTGTCGGGAGAGCTGGCTTCGGAGCTGTTTAGCCTGCTCAAGCAGCGCAACATCCCCATGCAATACGTGCCCGAGCAGAGCCTTAATAAGTATGGGAATCGTAATCACCAAGGGGTTATCGCAATGATTTCGCCTGTTGAGTTTCACGACTTAGAGTTTCTGCTACCTACTATATTTGAGCAAAAGGGGAGCCCATTCCTTCTAATTTTAGATGGCATTACCGATGTTCGTAACTTTGGAGCAATTGTGCGTACGGCTGAGTGTGCTGGGGTCGATGCTATTATTATCCCTACAAAAGGCTCTGCCAAAATTGGTTCCGATGCGGTTAAAACATCGGCTGGTGCGCTACACAATGTTCCAATTTGTAAGGTTCATAGCCTAAAGGTGGCTATTAACTTTATGAAGCAAAGTGGCTTAAAGGTTATTTCTGCCACCGAAAAGGCAAACCAAACCTGCTACGAGTCCGACTTAACAGGCCCCGTTGCACTAGTTATGGGTTCGGAGGACGAAGGCGTTTCTAACGACGTGCTTCGTTTATCGGATATGCTTGTGGCCATTCCTCAGTACGGACAAATTGGCTCGCTAAACGTTTCTGTTGCTGCAGGCGTGCTAACATATGAGATTGTGAGGCAGCGTATTCGCTTGCGCTAAGCCCACCCCACATTAAACAACGAGGGTGCCCATTACTTTTGGGCACCCTCTTGCTTTAACTAATTTTGTTAAACGATTATATCTCTACTGCTGTATAGGTATATGTACCGTTTGTTTTAATGGTTACTGTATATTTATATGTAAAGAATGCGTAGCAGAGCTCGCTGGGAGGGCATGGGTTTGGATTGTCCAAATGAACAATAACCTCCAGTTTCAATTCGTACATATTCGATAATCGGGTGAATGAAGTAACCGTGTAGCCACCTAAATGCGCCTCTGGTCCGTATGCATAGGGCAACACCTGTAGGTTTAATGGCTGGTTAACGCCATCCTGTGTTTGGAACTTTACTACCATAACATTGCCTACTACCTTATTTATGTTGCTGTTGAAATAGGTCGTAGGTGTTCCTCCTCCTCCGCCGCCTTGGTCGTCGCATTCAGTAAGAACATCTTGTTGCGCTGTTGAATAGAATGGAACCGAGAATAGAATTGCGATGAAAAGCACCTTGAATAAATTTTTCATTATAGCTAAGTTTTAAGTTAAACATGACAACAAGTTATGGGATTGCTAAATGCAGATACAACAAAAGTTTTTATGTTGTTTAGCATTTATTAAACTCATGTTTAACTTTAGGGCTATTGCAGGTGCTTTTGTTGGTTGTTCTATGTAATATTACTTTCCTTTAGCGCTTTAGCACAAGCTTCTCTTCCGGCAGCAATAAGTTCATCTGCTTTATAGAAATCGAAAACGCTACAGGCATCCTTCGATATTCTTATAATTACATCGGGTTTGTCGCGTTCAAGAGTGTATTGGGTTATCCTATCCTGCATGAGCTGTATGGCTTGGGAAAAAATATCGAAATAGCCCATCTTCTTGTCTGGCTCAGCAGCGGGTTTTCCTTTTCCCTTGTTGTTCTCTACATGGAAGTACTTCTCTTTTACCTCGTTCCATTTATCCATAATGGCTGCTAGTTGCTCATTCTGTAGCCTCTCCTCTTGCTTACTCTTCTTGGGGAGTTTGGGCTTTGTGTAGGGAATAAGCGCATTAATATCAACAGCAATAAGGATATCGCCTTTCGATCTGTTTACCTTATCAACAGGTAGTGGGTTTAGTACACCTCCATCTATTAGCATGCTTCCGTTATGTTGTACTGGAGTAAGCACATTGGGGATGGACACCGATGCTCTTATGGCGGTGTAAAGATCCCCTTGGGTGAATATAACCTCTTTGTTATTAGTAATATCTGTTGCAAGGGCAGCAAAGGGGATTTTTAAATCCTCTATGTTGATTTTAGGGATGATACCCCGTTTCTGCATCTCTTTAAAAACCTTTTCGCCGCGAATAAAGCCTTTGGCGCCAAAGGTGAAATCTACAAGGGAAAAAACATCCATTTTGTCGAGGTTCTTAACCCATTGGGCGTAGGCATCCATTGTTCCAGCGGCATATAATCCGCCTATTAGCGCGCCAATGGACGAGCCCGCTATTGAACCTATGCTATATCCTTGCGATTCTAATTCCTGAATTACACCAATGTGTGCAAGTCCTCTTGCGCCACCACTTGCTAGGGCAAGTGCTACTTTGGGGGTTGAAGGCATGTTGTGTTATGTTATTTATGTATTAACAAGTGTTCCCCCTTGTGGTAACAGGGTGGCAAAATGGGGTAGCCTTTGCTTTTTGCTAATCTCGATGTTAGTATTTTATCTTATCCTCCTTTTGTAACCAGAGGTTAAAGGGTTTAATGCCGTTCTCGGCAGATAGCTGCTCAAAATCAATTTTTCTTTGGTTAATAGGCCGAGCAACCTCATCGTATATCAAACTATCGTCAAAGCCATGGTACGATGCTACATGGCGTGTGGCAGAGTAGTAAACCTTATCGAGTCTAGCCCAGTATATTGCCCCTAAGCACATGGGGCAAGGCTCGCACGAGGTGTAAAGAATGCATCCGTTTAGCTGAAAAGTGCCAAGGGTTTTGCAGGCTTCCCTAATTGCCATCACTTCGGCATGAGCCGTGGGGTCGTTGCTTGATGTTACAGCGTTGTTACCTCTCCCTACTATTACGCCATCTTTTACCACTACAGCACCAAATGGACCTCCGTCTCCTTGGTTAACTCCTTCTATGGCAAGCTCAATGGCTTGCTTAATAAACAACACGTGCTCTTCCATAGCCATTTGTTTTTAGTCCTATAATTTACTAAAACCTTTGCCAATATTCAATAGCTCGCATTGGTTATTGCGGCTTAACCATTTGTGAAAAAAAAGGGCGACTAAACTGTGTCGCCCTTTTGTTTTGAATGTTTATCCTTGTGTTAGTGCCCTAAAATCGTCTCCCGATGGGTTTTGGAATAACTTTAATCCAAACTCGGGTACAATGGCAAATACATGATCGAATATATCGGCTTGAACCCCTTCGTATAAAACCCAGGTTTTTTCGTTGGAGAAGCAGTATATTTCCATGGGGATACCCCGTTCGGTGGGTTGTAGCTGCCTAACCATGCAGGTTGCCTCTTGGTTTATTTTAGGATTATTCTTAAGGTATAGCTCCATGTACTTACGGAACACGCCAATGTTGGTAAGTCTGCGCCCATTTACAGGAATGCTTGAGTCTATGCCGCGTTCCTCGTTGTACTGCTTAATCTCAGCAGTTTTTTCATCAATATACTCCTTTAGAATGTGGATTTTGCGGAACCGTTCAAGCATCTCATCGCTACAAAAGCTAACGCTTTTCTTATCAATGAAAACGGAGCGTTTAATGCGCCTCCCATCAGATTCTTCCATCCCTTTCCAGTTGTGGAAGCTTTCCGAAACCATAGCGTAGGTGGGAATAGTGCTTATTGTTCTGTCCCAATTCTGAACCTTAACTGTGTTTAGGGTTATTTCTAGAACAGTACCATCGGCGTTGCGACTTGGCATCTCAATCCAGTCGCCTGGCTTAACCATATTGTTTGCCGATAGCTGTACAGAGGCCACTAATCCTAGTATTGTATCTTTAAAAACCAGCATTAGCACTGCGGCCGAAGCGCCAAGTCCAACAAGAAGGCTCATGGGGTTCTTGCCAATAATTATGGCAATTACCACAATGACTGCTAGGAAAAAGATGAGTATCTTAATTACCTGTAGATACCCTTTTATTGGCCTGTTTTGCGATATTGGCAGCGTTTGGTAAATGTCGTGAACGGCATTAAGGAATGCGTTTATGGTCCAAATGCTTATCGCAATCATGTAAATGTTGGTTGCGGCCTGAAAAATCTCAGTTAGTCTTGGTGAGTAGTCGTACAAAACAACGCCTATTGTACTGTAAACAATAATGGCGGGAACTAAGTGCGATAGCTTATGGAACACCTTGCGCTCAATTAGCATATCGTCCCAGTTGCTTTTTGTTTTTTGCGATACCTTAACAATAGAACCAACAAGTATCTTGCGGGTAAGGTAACCAGCAATTAATGCTACTATTAGCATAACACCAATGGATATGCTAATTTTTGAGAATTGTGCCATTTGCTCGCTTAGACCTTTACCAATAAGCCATCTTTCCAACACTTCTAAAAACTCATACTTTTGGGCAATTGTCTCCTGAAATGAATTCATAACTTTTGTTCGGTTTGTATTGTTTTCACTACAAAGGTAGTAATAGTGCAAAAAAAGACTAATCAACACTGGGGCTAATGCTCTTTTTTAACTTAATTTACTAGCCTGTATCCCTATATAGTGCCTCTGCATGTGCTTAGCTACTTTTGTTTTTATTAAAGAACTTTGATATAGTTTGCCGAATAAGGCATTTGCTGGCACAAATTAGCAGAGTATATCTGGCTTTTATTGAACTTTTTTAGGGTATTATAAATCTGTAACGTGTTTTTGTAAGGCTACAACCTATTGTGAATTAGTAATTTTAAATTTTGTAGGAATGAAATACAGGGCATTCACTTTACTAATGCTGCTAGCTTGCTTAAGGCTATTTGCGCAAAGCGATATTGCCAAACCCGCAGCGCAAAAGGCACTTCGCTTGGATCTGGCTTTTGCTGGCGATTATAAGGAAACCAATGTTTACCTCGATAATTTATCGGTAGAACCCTACTGGAGCGGCTCCCCTAACAGTAATATAGATAAGTTGGACTTTGGAGTGTACCGAATATCGGTTGCCGATAAGGAGAGTGGTGTTGAAATCTACTCCAATGGATTTTGCTCGCTTTTTCAGGAGTGGCAAACTACTGCCGAAGCAAAGCAGCTAAAGCGTTACTTTGAACAGGTTGTTCGGGTGCCAATGCCCAGTAAGCCCGTTCATCTATCGCTTACGCAAAGGATGTTCGACGGATCTGTTGTGGAGATCTTTTCTCTGGATATAGACCCTGCCAGCATGTTCATTAGCAAAGAGAAGCCAACAGCTTTTCCCGTTTCGCAAATTGTAAATGGGGGCGATCATCGCCATTGCCTCGATATTGCCTTTATTGCCGAAGGGTACACTGCTAATCAAATGGATAAGTTTAGAGCCGATGTTAAATCGATGGCCGATTATTTGTTTACTCAGGCACCATTCAACAGGTACGCTAGTAAAATTAACGTTTGGGCCATTGAGTCACCTTCGGAAGGAGAGGGGGCCGATAATCCAGGAACTGGATACTGGAACCGTACACCTGTTGGCTCAAGCCTTTACACTTTTGGGATAGATAGGTACCTAACCACCACAAGGCACAAGAAGGTTATGGATGTGGCCGCAAATGCTCCTGCCGATGTGGTTTACGTGCTTGTGAATACTCCTGTGTATGGTGGCGGTGGGATATATAACCATTACAACGTATCAACATCCGATCATCCATTGTCAAAGCTGGTGTTTATTCATGAGTTGGGGCATGGGTTGGCTGGTTTAGGCGATGAGTACTTTGACTCAAGCGTGGCCTACGAGGGTTATTATAACCTATCGGTTGAACCGTGGGAGCCAAACCTAACCACAATGGTTAACTTTGCAGCAAAATGGAAGGATATGATTCCGGCCAATATCCCTGTGCCAACTCCTCCATCTGCCGAGTATCAGAGTGTTGTAGGCGTTTTTGAAGGTGGCGGTTATGTTTCGAAGGGCGTTTACAGACCTGCTTACGACTGCCGCATGCGAACAAATAATGCGCAGGGCTTTTGTCCTGTTTGTCAAAGGGCTATAGAGCGTGTAATTGAAACCTATGTTAAGTAACCTCTGAATTCTGTAAATTGTGGTACTCTTTTTGCTTTTTGCAATGCCACTTGAAAATGTATGTGTGTTTGTTTTCAAACGGAGCTAGCATTGTCAACTAATAGTTTTAAATAATAATTATAGAATAACCATGAAGAGAATAGTTTTTTTCCTAGTTGCGTGCGTTTCGGCCGCTGTGTTAATGACCTCTTGCGAAAAAGAGGATGAGTTTTTCGACGAGACTCTATTGTTTGGTAAATGGGTATCGGGAACAGTGTACTACAAATATTTAAGTGATGGTAATGGTTCTACTTGGGATACTAGTGATGACGTAACCGAAGCAGAGGCTCAGCCTTTTACTTGGACTTTGGTTCAATCGGATCTTACCCATATTCACATAATGAGTGTTGGTGGAAATGTACCTAAGTATTACACCGTAACGGAGCTCACTGCATCTACCCTAAAGTATAAGGACGATTTTGGTGTTAGCTACTCATTTACAAAGGTTACCAAGTAAAGCTGTTCTTTGCAAATCCACTCTACCATTCCGTTATGAAGAAAATTTTAAAACGAATAGCCCTTGCCCTACTAGTTTTGTTGCTACTGGTGTTTATTGTTGTGGGCATTGCAGTTTGGGTTGTTTTTACACCCGAGCGGCTTACCCCAATTGTGCGTAACCAAACATCAAAATTTGTAACGTGCAAAACAGATATTGGCCGGGTGGAACTTACCTTTTTCAGCACATTCCCTAGATTTGGGCTAAAGGTAAGTAACCTTAACCTTGTTAATCCTGTTGCAGGGGCGCAGTCCGACACGCTTCTTAGAGCAAAAGAAATTGTTGGTATTGTTGATGTTGTTGCGCTTTACAAGCGTAACGAGTTAATTGTTAATGAGGTATCCATATCCCATGGCGCTATTAATGCCTATGTTGATACCTTAGGTGCAAATAACTTTAGCATAACAGTGCCCGATACTGCTGCAGTGGAGGAGCCAGCCGATACTTCTGGCATGCCGTTCTCATTTATCGATATCGAAAGGGTGAGCCTGCAGGATGTTGATGTTTCATTTGTTGATAAATCGCAGGCAATGCAGGCTGGTGTTAAGGGGCTTACAACTACTATTTCGGGCTCTCTTGCTGCTGACGATTTGAAAGCGCACCTTAAAGTAGATAAGGCAAACGTTTTCTTTGCGCTTGGGAAAGATGTTTTTGCTAAGGATTTGAATGTTTCCATGGATGTTCCTGCCGAGGTTAACCTTTCCACCCAGCTGGTTAAGCTAACCAATGCTGAGCTGGCTGCCAACGGAATGGCTATAACCCTAAGCGGAACAGTGCAAAACGATACCATTGGCAAACGCATTGTAACCGATATTAGATACGACCTTGCCAACTGGTCCATAGCCGATGTTATGGCGCTTATTCCTGCATCGTTCCAAGGGTACGTTAAAGGAATTGATGTTACAGGTATTGTGGCCTCAAGTGGAACGGTTAAGGGGGCGTATTCCCAAACCGAAATGCCATTTATGGATATCCGCTTGCAGATGCAGGATGGAACCCTTAAGTACTATGAGGCGTTTCCGCTACCACTTAGCAACATCAACGGCGATATTAGCCTAAGCACCGACCTAAAGGACGATGCCGCATCTATTCTTCGCATTGCAAGTTTTAGCGCAAGCACTCCACGCTCATCGTTCCAAACCAGCGGAACGGTTAACCACCTGTTTTCCGATATCAGCATCGATTTAACATCAACGGCAAACGTTACCGTTTCCGAGTTTAAATCGTATATCCCTAAGGATATGAACGTAACGGCAACGGGTAACGTGTCGGGTACCGTAAAAAGTAAGCTAACGCTTTCCCAAATTGAGAAGATGCAGCTGGATAAGATGCGCCTTTCAGGAAGCCTAACCCTTAATAACTTTAGCGCAACATACGATAGCTTGGCCGTTAAGACCTCTCAATCAAAGGTGAACTTTGTGCTGCCAAACCCCAATGCTTCGCTAAAGGGTGCTGGATTTGCTGCGGTTACTATTAATACCAAGGGTTTGGAGGCTAGTAAAATAGACGACTTTACCGCTCGCCTACTCAATACGCTTGTTTCCGTTGAGGTATCAAACGTAACCGATGAGTCCCAGAAGAGTGGTGGTGTGGTTTGGGCCAAGCTAAATGCTGGCGAAATTGAGGCTACACAGAAGTCCAACGCACGGGTGTTCCTTAAAAATGCATCGCTATCGCTAAACGCTACTGGCTTTGCCGATAGTACGCGTATTCCAAGCGTGAGCTGCACCTTTAAGCTGGATACCCTTTATGCCCGCATGGATACCCTTGACGTGGCAATAGGCGCTCCTTCTGGTAAACTTGCCGTTGCAGCGCAAAAGGATAAGCCCAAGCAGCCAGAAATCAGCATCGATTATAGTGGCGGCCAGTTCTTCTCCAACGTTGGTTCAACAACTGCGGCCATGAATAAACTTGCGTTTAAGGCCGATGTGGTAAATGACCCAACACAGGAGGATATCTTCCTTCAGTGGATGGCAAAGGGTTTTGTTGATCTTGATAAAGGGCGCATAACAGTATCGTCAATTCTTTATCCTATCGAGATTCCATCAATAAAAATGGATTTCGATCCAGAGAACTTTAACATAAAGGAGAGTAAGCTTAGGATTGACAGGTCTGATTTTAGCCTGAAGGGAAGCCTAAACAATGTGCTATCGTACTTTAGGCACGACTCGCTGCTGCGCGGAAACTTCCTGTTTGAGAGTACTAAAACCGACTTAGTCCAGCTAATGGTTCTCACCAGTGGTATTGGCGAAACGGA
>DHVO01000221.1 GCA_002412705.1 Bacteroidales bacterium UBA5206
AAAGCGATCAGAAAATTGTTGAGCTGCAAACCCAGTTTGAGATGCGAAAAAAAGACGAGGAGAATTCTCGGTTACGGAAGCAATCGTGGAGCCTATCCATTATTGGTACAATAATTACACTGCTTCTCCTAACGTTATACCAAACCAAAATGCGGGCAAACAGGAAGCTTAAAGCTTACAATGAGCAGGTGCAGCAGCAGAATAAGGAGCTTGAAGTTGCAAATTCCGCCAAGAACCGATTCTTTTCCATTGTAGCGCACGACCTTAAAAATCCTCTTGCTTCCTTTATGGGCTATTTAGATGTGCTGCGCCAAAATGTTGTTGAGCTTCCGCGTAAGGATTTGGAGCAGGAGCTTGGCCACCTTTACATAATGGCAAATGGAATGAGTGATTTGCTTGAGAACCTGCTTAAGTGGGCTCGAAACCAAACAGGCGCTATTGAATTTGTTCCAGAATACATCGATATAAATTCACTTATTGCTGATAATATAAGGCTTTTGGAGCCAAGTGCACAGTTAAAACTTATTCGTATTGAGAAGCAGACCGATTGTGAACTGCTTGCTTTGGCCGATAAGAATATGATTAGCACTGTGATACGCAACCTAATTAGCAACGCGCTAAAGTTTACCTTGCAGGGCGGGTTGGTGAAAGTTGGAGGGCAAGTTGAGCAAGGGGCTATTTGTGTTTGGGTTGAAGATAATGGCGTAGGTATTTCGGAGGAGGATAAGGCAAAGCTTTTTAAACTTGACGCAAAAATACAGTCCTCTGGTACAGCTAATGAACCTGGATCTGGTCTAGGATTAGTGCTTTGTAGGGATTTTATAATTAAGCATAACGGAACAATTACATTCGATAGTACAAAGGGAGAGGGGAGTAGGTTTGAGTTCCGCATCCCTTCTGTTAACCTGTAATAAAAATGGCAGCACAACCTAAAGCGTGCTGCCATTCTAATTCTAAAACCCCTCTAGAATATTAACGAAAGCGCAAGTAGAAAGTCGGTTGCTAGTACCACAACCACATTGCTTCCAAGCGCTGGAACCATTTGCTTTATGTCATCGCCATTTTGTACGGCTGTTACCGATGCCTTTATTGCTAAGGGTATAGGTAGTAGCGCAATATATACCCAGTAGGAGGTAATTCCTAGCAGGGGCATTGCTATTATGGAGCCAAATGTAAGAATCATACCTGTTGCGTAAACCCATGCAGCCACTTTGCGACCAAATAGCACCACAATATGTCTGCGTCCTCCTGCTGTATCGGCTTCCAAATCGGGAAGTTCATTAATTAGCAGTAGCAGCGAGGTAAGTATTCCAGCAGGAATAGATATCCACCAAACCTCTGTAGGTATTACGTTGGCTATGGGCATGCCAGGCGTTGCTGTAAGCGCAATGTAGCTGCCAATAACCATTAGAGAACCAAGTGTTAACCCGCTAAAGAGCTCACCAAGAGCAAATTTGGTAAGCACCTTGGTGTATGCTACAATGGTAATGCCTCCAATAAGCGCAAATACTAGTATTAGCATATGCGATACCAGAGCAAGGTACAACCCAACCGCAGCCGATATTACTAGAGTTGCAATGGCAACGGTAAGGACTTGGTTTGGTTTGGTAAACCCACTTACCAGCATACCACTACCTCCACTAAATGGGGTTCTCTGTGTGCTAAAGTCAATTTTTGTGCTGTAGTCGGAGTACTCATTAAACAGGTTCACAGAAATGTGTGAGGCAACGGCTCCAAGAACTAATAGCACAATGTGCATTATGCTGATACTCTCGTTGGCTGGTATGTACTTGTACGATAAGCTAACACCAATTGCTACAAGTAAAACAGCCAGTATTAGAAATGGCGCCCTAATTTGGGCTAGCCATACTTTTAGGTTATTATTTGTACTCATTCTAAGTTTAAATTTGTAGCAATTTAACACCTCAATATGCAAAAAGGTTCAAATCGTTTAAGCTAAATGTGGGCATCTTTAGTAAGTAGGCAAAAATAAGCGCAAAAAAAAACCATCCGCCCTGCGGATGGTTTGTGGGTATAGCTGTGTAAAACTAAGACCACATGAAGAACTTCTCGTTGTTAGTGTACTTGTCGATGTTCTTGTTAATGATACCATCAACTAAAAGAACAATCCAGTCAACTGTATATACAATACCAAAAATACCACCACAGGTGAAGAAGTAAATGGCCCACATGCTACCTTTTGTACCAAGGTAGTGACGGTGAATACCAAAACCACCTAGGAACCAGCAAAGAAGGAAAGCAATTACTGGATCGTTACCTGCATTGAATGAAGGCATGGTAGTAGTAGCATTAGCGCTAACGGCGTCAAGGCTAATATTGCTAATAGCAACCTCAGTTGCAGCAGCAAAAACTTGATCAACATTTGCGTCGTTAACAAAATAGCTGCTGTTAGCTGCATTAGAAGCCATTACTGCACCTAGTACAATGGCTAAAACCATTAAAACTTTTTTCATGAAAAAAATTGATTTGGGGTTAAACTTATACCGAAGTTAGCTATTGTTTTTTAATTGACAACAGGGGCTATCAAAAATATCAACGCTTCGTTTGGTCTATTAGTCCCATGAAATACAACTTTTGTGCAGGTGGAAGTTCCTTGTGCTGGGCTAATCTAGTTGATAAAGAACTGCTTTCTGAGCCGTATGACTTTCCCGTCTTTTTCAGAGTCTTTATTTTTTCAAGGGCTAAAATTGGATTGGATGGGTATGTATTACTCATTTGCTCTGCTATAGTGGAGGCTAGTTGGGGTTCTTCGCGTATTTCCATCCCAATTTTGTATCTAAAATAGCACGACTCCTGCTGCAACAGCAGGTTTCCTCTTTTTTCGCAGGATATAAGCTGTGTGTAGCCAAGGGTAGGGTTTGGATCGGGAAACACAAAAAAGGCTGGGAACATTAGCGGATGTTTTGCAATAATTGCCCCAAGTCCATAGTTGTATATTCCTGCAAGAAATGTGAACTCGTCGTACATTGGGGCATTTGCAAGTACCTTTTTGTAGTATGGAAGAATTCTAAGGGCATTTCGCATGGCGCTAGTTTTCTTCCCCATGTAGGAGTCCGCCCTTAGTTGGAATATGCCTGCAACAACAGCAAGGAATAGTTGGGTATCAGTAGGCTTTTTTTCATCAAGGGCTATGGCATCCTGAAAAATTGCGGTAATACTATTGTAATATACCTCCCTGTTGTAACCGCTAATCAACTTCCACCAGTATAGGTTTAGCATAACTACCTTAAACTCTACTTGCGATTTGCTAAAGCTGCTAGAGCAAAGGCTATCGGCGGTTGTAAAGTTGTATTGGTATATACTCTCGATGCAAGGTGTGAGCTTTTGATGGTTTAGTAGGGTTGGTTTTCCTGCCATTAGGGTAACAGAGCAAGATGCTAAAAGCAGTATTACTAAAGCAATGTTTTTACAGGTTATTCTAATACTCATTAAGGTGCCACTTTGTGTTGTTTCATCAATAAAAAAATCGTAACCAAAGTTAGCTGCATTTGTTAATTGTTTTGCTGTTGCATTCAACAAAGCCGTTCAAATATGATTTTTTTATTCAGACGTGCTAATTTTTTAATTCTTATTCAATTGCACTATGAAAATGGGTGTATTGATCTTACCTTTGACGCCCGTTAAGCCAACAACAAAACAAATAATTAATTACTGGTGATGAAACGATTACCCCTAATTGCACTTATTTTGCTTGGTTCTTTTGCTTTACGGGCACAGGAGCAAACAGCTACGGATAGCTTAAAGGTTCTATCCAACAAAATTTTAACCATGCTGGAAAGCAGCACTGTGTCGGCGCAGCTCTTTTTTGCCTACCGTTATACGGATTACTCTACAGCCGACAGCAAGAATGAGTTTGCCATAAAACGCGGTTACATCAACTTTAATCACTCAATAAACGAGAATCTTTCCGGACGTATTACACCCGATATTACCATTGATAAGGAGGGTGATGGTGAGGGCGACGTAGAAATGCGCCTAAAGTACTGCTACATGGAGTATAAGCATAAGGGTGGCAAGTTCTTTTCCAATCCAAAAATTGTTGTTGGTGAGGTTTACACCCCATTTATTGAGTTTGAGGAGAAAATAAACCGTTACAGGGTAGAGGGTAGTCACTACTTGGATCGAATTAAGCAGATATCTTCTGCCGATTTTGGTTTAACCCTATCGTCGGAATTGGGTGGTAAAATTGACTCCGATTACCAAAAGCGTGTATCTAAAAATCATGCTGGAAGATTTGGTTCCGTAGCCATTGGTATTTATAACGGCGGTGGTTATCACGCCCTTGAGAAGAATCAGAATAAAACCTTTCAGTGGAGGCTCTCCCTTCGTCCATTACCCGATTATATACCTGGTCTCCAGTTTTCATATACAGGTGCTGAAGGGCGCGGTAATACCGCTGACGAGCCTTACTGGAACTTACATGCAGGCATGTGCTCTTACGAAAGTGAGTACTTTGTAGTCACAGGTCAAGCCTTTACGGCAAAGGGCAACTTTGAGGGCGAAGTTGTTGATGCGCTTAATAGTAAGGCTCTTAACAACTCTGGCTATAGCCTATTTACCGAGGTTAAGTTCCTAAAAAAGAAGTTTAGCTTTTTTGGTAGATACGACGAGCATACCATTGAGGCTGTTGCTGGAAACATTGAAGCTAAGCGCTATATTGCTGGATTAGCTTACCATATTGTTGGAAAATCAAAGGTGGTAGTTGATTATGATTACTGGGAATCAACCAGTGCGGCCGATAAAAATGTTGGTGTTTACGAAATTGCTGTAGAGCTGGCATTTTAGTTTGTACGGCTTATAATATCAAGAAGGGCCACAGATTTCTGTAGCCCTTTTTTTCTGATATGTACTTGAGCCGCTAAGCGCTATTGGTAAAACTATAATATTACCTAGCTGCTCCAATGGTTTCTAGTTGCCTTGCTATTCCAATAGGATAGTTGGCTTAAAATACATAGGTAACACCAAATTTCCCACCTGGGAATGCGCTGCCACCTCTGAACTCAAGATTTAGGGCAAGATTTTTATTCAGAAAGTAGCGTCCCCCAACTTGTCCGTTAATTCCTGGGCTAGAGGTATGGTCGCCAGGATAATCTGAGGGGGAAGACCAAATGTAGAAACCAAGGCTTAACCCAGCGTAGAAATCAAAATTGGGAGGAATGTTTAGAATACGGTTAAAGTGGTAGTTTCCGTTACCCGATATTCCAATAATAGTGTGCGAATATCTATCGGCCTCTCTATAGGTGGCAAAGGAAAGCTCTCCGCCAATGGTAATATCGTTGTTAAAGCCAAAGTCTAACCCAACGTAAACGGGGAAACCCCATCCCGATAGGCCAACACCTGCGTTAACCTGTTTGTTACCCTTACCTAATGATGCTTGACCAAAAGTGTAGCCGCTTACCAAAACAAATGCCGCTACGGCTAATACGTACTTAAGTGTTTTCATATTCGCAGTTTATTTTTCAGGTTGACTGATTGTGTTTGCAAAGATATATCAACTTTCTAACACACAACCTCCCTATTTGTTAAGCTGTGCAAAGTTTAATATGTTTTTTACCTATGCAAATAGAACGAAAAAAGTCTCCTTCCATTGTTTCATAAAATGGTGGGTGACATAAAAAAGGATGACTCCGCAAGGAGTCATCCTTTTTTATTTATAACAGGAATACTCTAGAATAGTCCAGATATATTGCCATCGTTGTCAATATCTATATTCTCCGAGGCGGGTTCTTCTGGTAAACCAGGCATGCGCATTATTTGACCAGTGATAGGTACAATAAACCCAGCACCTGCTGCAATCTCAATTTCGCGTACTGTAACCACAAAATCCTTAGGACGACCAAGTAGGTCTGGGTTATCCGATAACGATTTTTGAGTTTTTGCCATACAAATTGGCATTTTATCTAATCCAAGGTTATAAACCTTTTTAAGTGCTGCTTTTGCCGATGCAGTGTAATCAACAGCATTTGCGCCATAAATCTTTTTGGCAATGGTTTCAATCTTTGTTTCAGGAGTATCCTCCCAATTGTACAGTGGCTTGTGGCAGCAACCACATTGTTCGGCTGTTTTTGCTACAATCTCAGCGAGTTCAATAGCACCTCCGCCACCTTTTGCCCAAACCTCAATAATGGAAACGGGAACGCCCATGTCGTTACCAACTTTCTTTATAAACTCAACCTCTTCATCGGTATCGGTGGTGAAACGGTTTACTGCAACAACAGGGCATATGTTAAACAGCTTCATGTTCTCGATGTGCTTCTGAAGGTTCTCAATACCCTTTCTAAGCGCATCCATGTTAGGCTGTGTAACCTCTTTTACGTTCATTCCGCCGTGATATTTAAGTGCACGAACAGTGGCTACAAGAACTACCGCATTTGGACTTAATCCTGCGTATCCACACTTAATATCTAGGAACTTTTCTGCACCAAGGTCAAACCCAAACCCAGCTTCGGTAACTACGTAATCGCTAAAGGTTAAGCCCATTTTGGTGGCAACAACGGAGTTGGTTCCCTGTGCAATATTGGCAAATGGACCTCCGTGAATAATAGCGGGTGTGCCCTCAATGGTTTGAACTAGGTTTGGCAGCATGGCATCCTTTAACAGGGCAGCCATAGCGCCTTCGGCCTTTAGGTCGCGAGCGTAAATGGGCTTTTTATCGAAGGTGTAGCCAATAAAAATATTACCAAGCCTACGCTTTAAATCCTCCATATTCTCTGCAAGGCAAAGAATTGCCATAACCTCTGATGCGGCTGTGATATCGAAACCCGTTTCGCGAGGAATGCCAGAGCCCGTGCCACCCAATCCAACTATAATGGTGCGCAGCGAACGGTCGTTCATATCCATTACCCGTTTCCAGCTTATGGTGCGGGGATCAAGGTTAAGTGAGTGCTTTTTGCTTTGTATGTTGTTGTCGATAAGGGCGGCTAGCAGATTATGAGCCTTCTCAACAGCGGCAAAGTCGCCAGTAAAGTGAAGATTGATATCCTCCATGGGTAATACCTGAGAGAACCCGCCGCCCGTTGCACCTCCCTTTATACCAAAAACTGGCCCTAGCGATGGTTCACGGAGTACCACTGTAGTTTTTTTACCAATGCGGTTAAGAGCCTGTGAAAGACCAATGGATACGGTAGTTT
>DHVO01000027.1 GCA_002412705.1 Bacteroidales bacterium UBA5206
CACGAGCAAGGGCTTCCTGCTTTTGTTTTTCGGCGGCTATTCGTTTAGCTTCCTCGGCAGCTTTTTGCCGAGCCACCTCATCTGCTTTTCTCTTATCTGCCTCGGCTTTTAGCTGGTTTTGCTTTTCCTGTTCTGCTTTATTTTTCTGCTCCTTCTCAATCTCCTTTTCTCGCTGAATCATATCCTTTTCAGCTTGTTCTAGCTGTTTCTGAACAGAATAGGAGTAGTCGGAGTCGTAATCGAAATCGTTAACATCGCTGGAGAACCTAATTTTTCCCACAGGATTATTGTAAACCATAAGGTTAACACCATCAACCTGAGGGAATAGTTCCACCTCAAAATCAATTACATTCTCCTGATTTTTGGGAAAGGACTCTGGTACGATAGTGTTTATAGCAATTTTTTTAGTTACATACCCGCTCTTCTCGAAGGAAAGGACATAATCTGCACCATAATCTAAATCAACCTTAAACTTACCTGCGCGCTGCACGGGTTTGGCTTCAGTAAGCTTTCCATCCTTGTAAAGGACTATTTTGGCATCATCGGCCTTTGATTTTCGTAAAATTAGCCTAACATGAGCCGTTACCTTATCCTGAGAAAAGGCAATTGTTGGAATGGACAAAATAAGTGCACAAGCAATTACTTTTGCTATTTTTTTGCTGAGAGGCATTCTCATTAGATTATAGTAAAACCTTTTAATGGAACGTTAAGCAACATTAAAAGGTTATTCTTTTCCGTAAATAACAACTATAGCATTACGTATGTAGTAAATAACAAAACTAATCGGTTCGACACTGTTTTACAAATGCTCTGTTCGATTTTTTAGTATTGGTAAGCAAAAAGTAAAAATCATCGAAATAGGCTATTATTTTGCCTTTTTCCCTGTTACTGAGATGGGGAAAATTGTAGATCAAATCGTAAATCTCCTGTTTTCGACCAAGAAAAACAGCTAGTACCTGATTATACTCGTTGGGTGTGCGACAATAGCCATTAAAGTAACGCTGGCGAACAGAACGTATGGGCAACGCTTCGGCTGGCTGTGCATAGCTTGCGTTTACCATTCCCGAAAAATCAAAATCAAAAGGAATAGGATATGTTGGTGCACTAGGCTCTATCCCAACTAACACCACGTTGTGCTGGGCCTTAATTGACCAATCGGTGTTACCTATAAAATACTGAAAAATGGCCATCAGCGTGGCAACCTGACGATTTGTGGCGTTAGGGTGAATGTTTTTTTGCTCCACCATAAAGCCATCTAAACGCTTTGCCAGCAACTCCTTAGGCTCAATAAAAAAGGCAAACCTAGTAAGTGTATCCGCCGATAAAGTATTTATGTATGATATTTTTGCCAACCTAACCCTAAAGCTGTATGACGTTATAAGGTTATAAATTTTATAGGCTAAATACTCTTTTAAAAGATATTCTTGGTGGCGTTTGCTCCCATTTTGGCAATGGCCAACAAGTTTGAGCTTGCTAGTACCACTAAAAATAGTTGATTTAGTCTCTTTCCCATTGAACCGAAGCATTAATGGAGGGAAATTGCAGTTAACAGGATTCTTCCTAAATATTCCACGAGTAGATATCTCCACGTTGAGAGGCACCCATCCTCCCCATTGGTTTTTGTAGAACATTTGGGCATGATGCTTAGCTGGATTATCGCCAACATCGCGGCTTACCGCATCCATGTTATACTCCAGTTTTATGTGTAGCAGCGTAGTATCATCAAAAAGATAAGGTTGGTAATTGGCTCCTGCAAAGCTGGCCTCTTGGGCAAACAGCAGCCTATTACCAACAATAGCAACAAATGCTATGAGTACTATTTTACACCAAAACTTTGGCATTTATGGTTATGTGGTTTTTCTGTATTTTGCAATTGCCAAAGTTAGCATTAATACAGAAAGAACCATAAGCCCAAGTAAATACGGTAGAATATGCGTAAAACCAGATCCTTTAATTAGAACCATACGCATAACCTTCATAAAGTAAAAAATGGGATTTATTAAATCAACTATTTGTGCCCATAAAGGCATGCTATCGGTTGGAGTAAAAATGCCGCTCATAAGGATAAAAACTATCATAAAAAAGTAGGCAAGAAACATAACTTGCTGCTGCGATTCTGCCACCGATGATAGAAACAACCCCATAGCCAATGCAACAACCAAAAACACACCTGCTACGCTAAAAACAAGCAATAAGCTACCGTTTAGCGGGATATCAAACACCAGTTTTGCCAGCATCAATCCAAACATAAGCTCAAACATGGCAATTACCCAAAATGGGATAAGCTTACCCAATATGAACTGGTACTTTTTAATTGGCGTTACGTTTATTTGCTCCATTGTTCCCATCTCCTTTTCGCGAACAATATTTAGCGCTGTTAAAAACATGCCTATTACGGTAACCAGAATTACCAAGATACCAGGAATCATGAAGTGCGAATAGGTGAGCTCCGGGTTATACCAAAAGCGTTCTTGGGTTACAATTCGAGGTATGGCAATATTTGTATTTAAAGCCATTTGCTCCTGCAAAAAGGATTGAATTATTTGTCCGGTGTACGAGTTCATGAGCCCAGCAGCAGAACCATCGATAGCATTGATAAGCAGCTGCAGCTCCGTTTGCTGCCCACGCAAAAACTCCTTTTCAAACCCATTCGCAATTACCAATATGGCATCGGCCTTATCGGCATGAACCATGTCCAGCGATTTAGATACCGAAACCTCGTTGGCTACAATAGTGTAGAATGGCGAAGCAGTAAAGTGAGATTTAAGCTCAGCGGAGAGGTACGATTGGTCGCAATCGACTATAGCCAAATCGATGTTTTTAAGCTCAAAGGTTGCAGCATTAGCAAGAACCAGGAGTTGCACCACAGGCATTATAAAAATGATGGGTAGCATGGTTCTGTTCCTAAATACCTGCAAAAACTCCTTCTGCAAAAGGAAAAGTAGTGTTCTCATATGCAACGCTATAATCGAATTTTAAACTTCTTAATACTTAGGGATAGAAATGCGATGGTCATTCCAAGCATCACCAAAATTTCCTTGTAAACAAAGGCTAACCCCTCCCCTTTAATCATTATTGTTTTTAGGGCTGATATAAACCATCGGGGCGGCATTATAAGGCTTAGCCATTGTAGCGGAACGGGCATGTTTTCAATGGGGAAAATAAAGCCCGAGAGCAGTATTGTTGGCAGTAACAGTGCAAACATGGACAGGAACATGGCAACCTGCTGGGTTTTGCTTACTGTTGATATTAATATCCCTAACGAAAGGGCCAAAATAATAAACAGCAGCGTTACCAGTA
>DHVO01000156.1 GCA_002412705.1 Bacteroidales bacterium UBA5206
TTACCGAGGAGATGATTGAGCGCGTAGCCCTTGCGCTTCACAATAGCGCTAAGGTTCAAATGGGCGATAGGGAGATTAACTTCCAGCGTCCGTTCCGCCGCCTTACCATGACCGATGCCATTAAGCAGTACGCTAATGTGGATATCACTGGTAAGAATGAGGATGAGCTAAGAGCCATTTGCAAAAGCCTCGATGTTGAGATTGACGATACAATGGGCAAGGGTAAACTTATTGATGCCATTTTTGGTGAGAAGTGCGAGGAGCACCTTGTACAGCCTACCTTTATTATGGATTACCCAATTGAGATGTCGCCTCTTTGCAAGCGTCACCGTAGCAACCCTGAGCTAACCGAGCGCTTTGAGCTATTTGTTAACGGCAAGGAGCTGTGCAACGCTTACAGTGAGCTTAACGATCCTATTGATCAGCTTGAGCGTTTCCAAGATCAGCTTAAGCTAAGCGAAAAGGGCGACGATGAGGCCATGTTTATTGATATGGACTTTGTGCGTGCGCTTGAGTACGGTATGCCAACCTGTTCCGGTATGGGTATTGGTATTGACAGGTTAACCATGTTTATGACCAATAACAGCTCAATTCAGGATGTGCTGTTCTTCCCTCAGATGCGCCCAGAGAAAAAGGCTGCAAAGGATTCTGCCGAGGCTTACACAGCAAAGGGAATTCCTGCTGAGTGGGTACCCGTTCTACAGAAAATGGGCTACAATACAGTTGCATCGCTAAACGGTGTTGCGGCTGGTAAGCTGTTTAACGAGCTTTGCGGCTTTAACAAGAAGAATAAGCTGGGCTTGCCAAACCCAACTGCCGATGCAGTGAAATCATGGGTTGAGTAGCTTAGTTGAGATAGTAATAAGAGAAGGCAGACTTTGCGGTCTGCCTTTTTTATTAGTCAATTTTTACGGGGATGGTCTCAAATCTGGTTTTTACCCATTTCTCTCCATAAATTGAAGAGTAGGTAATTCGTAGGTTTAGATCCTTGTAGGCTTTTTTTACGTTTGCAATTAGGGTTGAGTCGGACTCGGCCCATATGGTTTCTATGGTTTTGCCTGCGGGAATTATTATCCCTTTAGGGGTATTGCTATGACGCAGGTTTTTTACAAAACTTGTCTTTTTCTCAATTAGAAACGAAGGGAGATCTCCTTCGTAAATTGAGTCGCCGTAAATCACCTCGAACTTTTCTATAAATGCAGGTCCTACACCTGAGTTTACAATTTGAACGCTAAAAACATCGGGTGTATTTCTATGCCATATCTCTATGTATGGCAAAACCGAAGCGTACTGCTGCCTTTTGTATAGCGAGTTTTGGTATAGGATGCTGCCAAAAGTGCCAATGCTAATAATTATTGCACAAAAGCTAAGGATCTTTTCTGTGTCAATGCCAAAGAGTTTCATAAAATTGGGGTAAGAAAGGGGTTACTGTTGGGTTTATTACATTGCAAAGCTAAACATATTAGGCGATGTTTCAATGGTTCTTAAGTATGGTTATTCGCGATTTTCCATTCTCAATAATATCAAAGTCAAAGTTCTGAGCAATATAGCGGAACGTTTGGGAGTGGTAGATACTTACATGGGTTATATCGGTTGTGTAGTGCCAGTGCTTAAAATCGGTGATGTTGTCCCACTTGTCGGAAGAAATAACCAGTATGCCATTGGGCTTTAGTACCTGCTTAATTTTTAGCATATCGATGGCAGGGGCAAAGAAGTGTTCAAAGCACTCCGAGGCAAATATAAAATCGAAGGATTCTTTAGGCAGCTCAGGGAAGAAGTATGGGTCGTAGTTGTTGCATTGGTAGCCCATTTGGTTTAGCAAAACGCTTAGTGTGGGGGTGGGGCCACAGCCGTAATCTAAGCCTTGCATCTCCTTGCTTAAATAGGGTAGCGCTTTGTTAACTGTTTCAAGCAAAAATTGAACGTAGCCCTTGTTGCTCATGTTGTTATGATGCTCAAGGTATCTGGCCTTCTCCTCGTTTGGTAGGGGAAGATACTTGGCGAACAGCAGCAAGCAGTTGCTGCACTGTTTGAATAGTCGGTTCCTGTTGCCCTCAACGTATTCCGAGTTATTGGGAGTGTTGCAAAGCGGGCATTTTATCATGGCGTATATTGTTTGGGGCGATTTTAGAACCTTAGCGCAGCAATGGTTCCCCTGTTATTATTAGGTTTTAGGGTAACGGTACCCCCATGTAGTTGCATTATTTGGAGCGTAAGGTTTAGTCCAATTCCAGAGCCAGTAGGCTTAGTTGTAAAAAATGGGGTAAACAGGTTGGGCTCCACTTGTGGAGGAATGCCCTTGCCATTGTCGGATACTAAAATTGAAGCCCTACCATATTCCTGCAGCAGCTCAACCTCTATGCTGGCATTGCTTTCCTCTTGACTGGCCTCAATGGCATTTTTTATTATGTTGATTAGTGCTTGCTCAATTAGCTTCTCGTCGGCAGTAACCTCAAGGTGGGCACCATGTTTTAGGTTTAGTGCAATGCCTAGTGCTTTACATTGGGGTGTAAGTAGCAGTGTAACCCTTTCTGCCACTGCGTTTAGGTTGATGGTGGCAAAGCTTGGTTTGGGCATGCTGGAAATGGATCGGTACCTATCTACAAACTCGGTGAGCCCTTTGCTTCGCTTTTTTATGATGCTTAGCCCCTCTATGGTTTCGGTAATATCGCTTTGCGAAAGGTTCTCTTTGCTCTCCATCTGTGTGATTAATCCCGATGCTAGCAGCGTTATAGGGCTAACCGAGTTAAGGATTTCGTGCCTTAGAATTCTTATCAACTTTTGCCAAGCTTCTATTTGTCCTACGCTAATCTCGTTACGGATATCCTGCAGTGCTACAAGTCTAATGGTATTCCCGTTGTACCTAAAGCTTGTAGTGCGTGTGGCAATGCTTTTTTGCTCGCCGTTAACATTCACTGTAAAGCTACTCTCTCGGTTTAGGTTTTCTGCTGCGATGTGACTGAGTAGTGCCGGTGCTTTTTTACTTAGCTCAGCTATATTTTTTGATACAGAAACACCAAATAGCACGGAAAATGCCTGGTTGCAAATTTCAATGCTACCATTCTGGTTGTAGGCAATTATGGCTACGCTGGTTTGTTCCAAAGCCAATTTATAGAGAGAAACGGTTTGCTCCTTATCTATGCGTACCTCACTAAAGGCCTGTGTAATTTGGCTAAACAGGGAGTAAAGCTCATCAAAGGCAGGATCTGAAGTGCGCTTTTTGGGTAAAAGCGTAGGATCCTTATACTTGAATGCCCACAAAAAGTGCTTTATATCGCGAGTAATCCTATTTATAAAGTGGAAAAGGTAGGCCAGCTGTGCTAGCCACAGCGCTCCTAAAGCTGAGGGTATCGCCACCATGTACTGGCGATTAACTGCCCAAACAAAGAGTATGGGGGTAATGCCAATTAGAATTACCTGTAACAGAACGGCAAGTTGGAATCGTCTAAAGCCCATACTTTTTAATTTTATCGTAAAGGGTGGAGCGGTTTATTCCCAGCTCTTGGGCTGCTTGCTTAAGGTTGCCATTGCAGTGTTTAATGGCGCTGGCAATTACCTGACGTTCGTTATGGGCTAGGTTATATGGGTTTGAACTTACCGTATTTTGATGCTCAATTCCAAAATCGGGAAGGCTAAGCTCTGTGCTGTTGCTAAGTATTACTGCCCGCTCCGTTTTGTGCTGTAGCTCCCTAACGTTGCCTGGCCAGGAGTATTCGCAAAGCGATTTTAGTACACTGCTGCTAATGGTAACATCCTCTTTGTTGTATCGCTGTGCGTATTTGCTAGCAAAAAAGTGGATAAGCTCAGGGATATCGTCCTTTCGTTGGCGCAGCGGTGGAACCTCAATGGTTATGGTGTTTAGCCTGTAGTACAAATCCTCCCTAAAGTGGCTACTCTGTGCCAGCTCCGCTATGGGCGTGTTGGTTGCCGATACTATTCTTACATCAACAGCAGTGGGATGCGTTGCCCCAAGCGGAGTAACCTCTTTGCTTTGAATGGCGGTTAGCAGCTTTGCCTGTAGGTGCGGTGGTATGTTGCCAATCTCATCAAGGAATAGTGTGCCTTCCGATGCCATTTCGAACCGGCCCAGCTTATCGTCCTTAGCATCGGTAAACGCCCCTTTCCTGTGGCCAAAAAGTTCGCTCTCGAAAAGAGTGGGGCTAAGCGAGCCCAAATCGACAGCTACAAATAGCTGGTTTTTCCTATGCGATTGGCTGTGTATTGCCCGCGCTACCATCTCCTTACCAGCACCGCTTTCGCCTGTTATTAGTATGTTGGCATCGGTGGGGGCTACCTTCTCTATGGTTTTTAGCACCTGCAGCATTGGTGCCGATTTGCACCCTATGAGCGTAAACCCGTTTTGCGACTCGGCGGCAAGGTGCTTCTGCTTGTTGCGCAGCGTGCGGATTTCGGCCTTGGCTAGCCGCTGCTTGTAGGCCGACAGCACCGATGAGAGAATCTTATGCTCGTCCCACGATTTGTGAATAAAATCGGCGGCACCCTCCTTCATGGCGTTAACGGCAAGTTCCATATCGCCATAGGCAGTAATAAAAACCACGCTTAGGGTTGGGTCTACCTCTCGAATTCGACTAAGCCAGTATAGCCCTTCGTTACCGCTATTTATGCCAGCGCTAAAGTTCATGTCCAGCAGCACAACATCGTACTGTTTTCCTTGGATTGTGCTAACTATTTGCTCAGGATTCTTTACGGTGTCTATTGCGCTAAAGTGTGGCGTAAGGAATAGCTTAAGGGCGTATAGCAGCTCCTCGTTATCGTCAACAATAAGTATTTTGCCTGCTGTTTTTCCCATTTAGAGAGATAGATTAATATCTAGCTTGTGTTTAGATGAACTTTATAGTTTATGGGATTTCACAAATATTTAATTAGGTTAATCATCACCAAAATAGTCGTTGTCTATTCGTTTAATTTCAAATGTGTTGATGGTAGACACCGCAAGGTTATAGTCAATCATTAGTTCTGCTAGTTGCTCTCCATCTATTAAGACAACTTTAGTTTCATTTCTTGGTAGGTATTCTTTTGCTTCTTTCGAGAATCTGGATGTGGTTATAAATACCCCTTTTTTTGCTCCTTGACCAGCTAAAGCTCCTACAAATCTTTGTATTTCAGGTCTCCCTACTACGTTCTCCCATTTTTTTGCTTGGATGTAAATCACATCAAGTCCAAGTTTGTCTTCTTTTATTATTCCATCAATTCCTTCATCGCCTGAGCGTCCAATAGAACGCCCTGCTTCTTTTATGGAACCCCCATAGCCCATTTTTACTAATAGCTCTACTACTAATGATTCAAAAAAGGTAGGACTGCAAGCTTTAACCTTGATGAGAAGTTCTTGGGCTAAGTTTTTTCTAATTCGCAGATAGCTGTTTTCAAAGATCTCTTCTGGAGTAGATTCTTCTTGATTGTTATTAACTATTTGTATTTCATCTTCTTTTGATCTGCCTGTTCTCTCTTGGTAGGTTGGTATTGTTTTTAATATTCTGAGGTTGATTTCTGTCGGGTTTGATTCAATGAATTTTTTACCTGCCTCTGTGATTCTAAACGAACTTCTTTTCGTGTTCTCAATAAAACCAGCCATTTTAAAATGGGACTTTGCCCATGCTACACGATTAGGAAACGTTTTTGCTGCTCCACTTGGAAGAAATTCATTCAACTCTTCTTCAGTTAAATTAAAATGTTCCGCTAATTTCTGATTGGTTTCATTTGTTGTATGTTCTTTTCCATCTGATAATATTTGTAAAAATGGAAGCATTATTGTTTGGAAGTCAGGTATCATAATAATCTATTTCTAGTTTAGTTTGAAGTTTTTAAAGACTGTTCGATTACTTATTTGCAGAAGCAAGAATCGTTGCTACGAATTTATTAATTATTGTTTTATCCCTTTAGTCATTGTTCGCTTTTGTTATTCCCTGTGTTGGAAATTCCGACATTAATTTATGGCGTTTTGTTTTAATCTGCATCAAATCAGTGTGTTGTAATTTGGCATGGACTTGGGGTTACGTTAAGCCGTAAGAAAAACCTAATTTCACCTTAAAATAGATATGGCATGATTAAGTTCCATTTTCTACTGGCTCTTCGTAATATGATGAGGAATAAGCTTTTCTCGTTTATAACCATACTGGGGCTAGCAACAGGCCTAACCGTTACCCTTTTGCTAACCATTTACGTAAGGCACGAGTTTAGCTACAACNNGCTTTCACCAAAAAAAGGATAGAATTTACCGATTGGTTTCTAGGCTTGGCACCAACGAGCTGCAGGACTACTCCATATCGCTTAGGCTAAGCGATAGCATCCTGTCCAACAGCGTTCCCGAGCTTGAGCATATTGTACAGCTATATGGAATGGGACAGTACACTTTTGTTGAGGGTGAAAATCAGCATAAAAATGTTCCCTTTGTTTTTACCGATCCCTCCCTGTTTGATGTATTTACCTTCACCTTTTTACGGGGAACAAAGGAGGGTGCATTTGCAGAGCTTAACTCGGTGGTTGTAACGCGTAGCATTGCCCAACGAATTTTTGGAACTATTGATGCTGTGGGTAAATCCATGGTTTTTTTCGATAACAACCAAACGGTTACCGTATCGGCTGTTGTTGAGGATTTTCCTGCTAACTCCGATTGGGAGTATGGGGTAATGGCTCAAATGGATGCGCTGCCATACATTAACGTACTGGGCGGCTTGGAGTTTAACACCTTTTTGCTTT
>DHVO01000165.1:0-44973 GCA_002412705.1 Bacteroidales bacterium UBA5206
TCGGGGGCGCTTCTTTTTATATACCTCACCACTGATATAATGTTTTGCTCGCATCTAAGTATTGCTAGCACGCAATTGAAATTGGATATTGCGCAATTTGCCCTGATATAACAGTTTCTACTTCAGTTAGTGAAGCAAATACGGCTTTGTTTGAAAGTAGAAATAGGTACTTATATAATAACTCTAATTATCGATTGTATATTCCATTTGGTTACCTTGTGCTTTGTCATGAGGTCCTGCAATGTAGTAGATTAATAATTCCTTTTATTACTTGTATGGATATGGCTATTTTAAAAAATCGAATAGGCTAAGTTTGTTTCATGTCCTTATTGTGGACAGTAATTTAGCATAAGTGGTTCTTTTATGTTATTCAATTTGTTCTTTATTAGTTTATTAAGGCTTGTATAGAGTAAATAAAAAACCGTATTGAAACAATGTTCAGATACGGTTTTTATTTGTGATTAGAAAAGATGTTTAAGCTAGTTCTTGCTTATTATATTTCCTACTTCGTCTAGTATTTCTATTTTGGGGTTGTTTTCGTTATCAACATAAATCCTTATTCTAGGGCGGCCGGTGCTATCATTAATGAAAAGCCCCACATCACTATTCATCTTTTTACCAATAAACATTCTGTCTTCAGGGAGTAGCCCCTGGGCTTTCATTTTTAGAATGGCCTCCCGCTGTTCGTTCTTGTTGCTTATTGCCTTAATCGCATCAAACGCTTGTTCCCTTTCATCATAGGAGTTCTCTTTTGGATATTCCCAGAATTGCAATCCATATGTTCTTGCTTTACTTTCGGTATCTTCAACATATCGAAGTTGCATTACTTGATCGTCTCTAAACTGGTCTATGGAGAGCACTAGCCCTGCTTCGCTGCTATTACCATCGTACACTAGTCCTCCGCACTCATCGCCAACTGCATTAAAGAAGATTAACCCTGGCTGCCTATCTCTTTGGGGTAATGCTTTCCCGTTTATCACTCCCGAATGTTGTCGCTGGCTATTGCTGATAACAAGTTTTAAGTCGCCATTGCTCTCTACCACATTTATTCTTTCAACAGTAATTTCGTGGAATTGCGTATCAGGATCTTTAACGATTACCCATACAATGGTTAGTATTAATGCTAATGTTAGAATACCTGAGTACACTAGTAGAAAGGTAATTTGCTTTTGAGTTTTGTTGTTCATGATTAAACCGTTTAACATATTTGGGAGTTAGTACTTACTCTGAATAATACAAGTATCTGAGTGGTATAGTAACTAGAATGTTAGTCTTATTTCCATTAGTTATTGGCACTTCAAAGGTTTTGTTTGCAATGGTAGTATTGTAGTTTTTTATAATTTTCTTTTCTATGATTCTTGTTATGCGCTTAACCTTTTTGGCATTTGTTATATTCTTATCAGACGTGTAATATCTGTAGTACTTAGGTCTTATTAAAGGCATTACGGGTTTTCCTTCGCTATTTAAAACAAAGCTTAATCGAACCACACCCTCCAAATTCTTAAAATAAAAGTATCCTGGAAATTTACTTTTATTGTAAAAAAGATTGGATGCACTAGTGATTTGCTTGATGAGCGTGTCTTTATTGGAAAGGAATTTAATTGGAGTTATAATAAAATCTTTGTTAATGGAGAAAACGTTAAGCGTATCGATATTGTACTCTTGTTTAGTTTTATCAAGTACTACAGAGTAGTCTTTATATTCATATTTCAGCCTAATTAAATCACGATAGTTTGAATTGTTGTTGAGATTTATTGGCTTATCCTTAATTAAATAGGCCGTTATCTTCTTTACTGTATCCCTGTACACATCGCAAAAAACGCTATTTACTAATAGATTTGATTCTGTTTTAATGTATGAACTAGAATCGGATATATTGTTATATTTAGAGTAATAGTAAGGATCGTTTTTATACTTTATATACTTAATGGTATCATTGCTATTACTGTATTCTGTACTAAGTGTGTCGTTATTATACAGGAGAATTCGCTTTAACTTGCTACTTGACCAAAACATAATAGCTGCATTGCCTTTCTCTTTCTGCAGATCTTTTACATCTATGTGTTTATTGTTCTTAATATAGGTAACTGTAAAAAAAGACACACCCGTTGTGGCATCTTCTTGGGCTAAAATTATTGAATTGGGAAATACAAAAAGTATTGCTATTAGTGCTAGTTTCGTGGTAAGATTACTAAAAAATGTCATACTGATTATTGTTTGAAGTAATAAACTTGTTGCTATACGTGTTGCAATGTTTTTGGGTTTTACGCTTGGGTTTTAGTACAAATTCCTTGATTAGGTAAGGAGTAAGTAAAAGTAGTTGAATTGTTCTCTTGGTGATTCTCTTTGATTGTGTTATTGAGCATTAGCCTACAGCGTTACATCATATTTCTAATGGGGTAGTACAGTTGAAATAGGTAAGTAAATCTACTTGTTGATTAATTGTGTAGCATGGAGGTTTATAGGGTAACACTTTCCTTGATATAACTACCAACTTGTATTTGTGCTATTATCATTCATTTAGGTGGTTGCTATTGTTGGCGCCACATAATCTACTGGTAGTAAAATCAAATTTTAGTTAACAGCATAGCATGGCGTACGTTATAATCCCTTTTTTCTTACATTTGTGGGCTATGAAAAATTTGAGACGACATATATTCAACATATCGTACCTACTTATTCTTGTGCTGCTTAGCCAGAGCGTTTTTGCTCAGTTACCTAAGCCAGGTAAAGGCAAGCCGCTTAAAGGAGGGCTAAATACAGGTAAAATTCCCGGCAAAACGGGGAAAGATTCAACTGCTGTAGCCGATAGCGCTGCAGCGTATGTTGGAGAGCTTTACAATGGAAAGTATAAAATGATTACCGCCGATAGAAATGTGCTGCAGAAAGTTTCGGGTTTAGCTATTGGTGATAAAATTGTTTCGTGGAAGTTTAATCCATCAACACTGGATTTTGATCCTGTTTCTGGTATTGATACTGCTCTATACTTTAACCACTTATTTTACCCTAATCAGCGCAACTTTGAATCGGTGACCTTTTTGGGCAACTTGGGATCGCCCATGCAAACTGATTACTTTTTTAATCGAAACTTCGACTACTCTTTCCTTTTTGATAGGCACTACAAGGGGTACATGCATAATGCCTCGGAAATGCGGCAGTACCACCTGTTAACCCCTTTTACCAACGTTGCCTATTCAATGGCAGGAAAGCGTAATAGTGCAGAACAGACTGTAACTGCGCTTCACACGCAGAACGTAAATAAATTTTTAAACGTTGGTCTTAAGTACAATTTTGCAGGGACTAAGGGTATTTATCAGCAT
The DNA here is from genome assembly GCA_002412705.1 of Bacteroidales bacterium UBA5206. Lineage (GTDB taxonomy): Bacteria > Bacteroidota > Bacteroidia > Bacteroidales > Tenuifilaceae > UBA5206. The sequence goes on from DHVO01000165.1 coordinate 3,321, forward strand.
CAGGAAACACGCAATAACAGCTTCTCTTTATTCGCTAGTTACTTTAGGAATAGGGTTACTTTTCAAGGTGCCTTCTCATATAACAGCATTAGGAATCAGGAGAATGGGGGATTGGTGTTAGATAGCAAAATCACAGGTGAAGAATTAATAGAGGCTCGTATAATTCCTTATTATCTATCTACAGCAAGTGTTGAGTTACGGCAGCGTTCTTTCTCTGGGTTAGTTGGATACGACATTGCCAATTTCTGGGCTCGGCAAATTACAGCAAAGGGCGATACTGTAATGGTACGTAAACCTCTGCTTACCGTTAAGGCGCTATTTAATACAGAGCGAAACACACGTACTTTTTTGGATACAAAGCCGTATAATCCAGATTCAACTGATCAGTACTACGATAACTACTACATTAGCACTAGCCGTACTCACGACTCGGTACGACTATTCACATACGAAGCCATGCTAGTTGGTGAGCTAAATCAGGTGGTGCGTAAGCCAGGAGTGCCTGGCCTTCGCGTTTGGATTGGTTACCAGGGTGGGGATATGTACAACTTTAACCGTAACGACTTTTTATATACCAACGAGAACGAAACGCTTAGCACAACCCATTTTGGTGTAAGTACCTATAGCCGCTCCGATTATTTGTCGTATTCGGGTGCTGTAAGGCTCTACCTAAGCGGGTATCGTTCTGGCGACAAGGAGATCTATGGTGAGCTTAGATTCTCTCCATGGAAAAGCCCCGATATGCCTTACATAAAGGGTAAAGCGCGCTTTATGCACAAGGAGCCCAACGTATTTATTGACAGTTACTTCTCAAATCATGCTAGGTGGGAAACCAACTTTAGCAAGGAACAGTTTACTCAACTTGGTGGCTCTATTGGTGCCGACAGATGGCATTTTGAGGCGGGAATCAACCTAATGCAGCTTAATAACTACATATACTTTAACGAGACAGCTCTACCCGAACAATCGTCGTCGTTTGCTGTAACCTCGGCATACGCACAAAAGGACTTTGTGTTGGGAGGACTTCACTTCTTCAACAAGGTAATTTGGCAGTCGTCATCTAGCGATGTTGTTAGCTTGCCTTCGTTTATTGCTTTTAGCTCAATTTTCTATGAGCATCAACTTGTTTCTAATGCGCTAAGGGGGCAAATTGGAGTAAACGTAAGCTATAGAACAAAATTCTATGCCGATGCCTACTCTCCTGCAATAGGACAGTTTTATCAGCAGCGGGAGCGAGAGCTGGGGAACTATCCGTTTGCTGATGCATTTGTAAATCTGCGCTGGAAGCGTACTCTACTATATTTTAAGTATGAGCACGTAAATCAGGGATTGTTTGACAATGAGTATTTTACCGCACTTCATTATCCTGCAAACTACAGAATCTTTAAGTTTGGACTTTCGTGGATGTTTTATGACTAAACGTCAAAATTAATGTTGGTCTAGCCAACTTTTATCTACTTTTGTCCCCCTATTATTAACCAAAAGAACAAAGAATGGAAAATTTTATCTTGCAAAGGATAAAATGGGTGTTTTTTTTGGGCTTTGTAATGCTGTTTTCCTGCGATTTCCGAGTGGAGCCTATTTTTAGATCGGATGATGCGAATAGGGATCTGGAGGATATTATCGCCAATGGTAAACTTGTAGCTGTTACAGACTTTAACACTACAAACTACTTTATTTACAAGGGGAAACCAATGGGTTACCAGTACGAAATGCTGCAGTACCTTGCAGCTCAGCTAAACGTGAAGTTGGAACTGGTAGCCGAGAATAATCTGGAAAAAGCCTTTCAAATGTTGGAAAAGGGTGAGGTAGATTTAATTGCCAATAACCTTACCATCACCTCAAAACGCAAAGAGAAGTACAGTTTTACTGTACCTCATGGACAAACCCGACAAGTTTTAGTGCAACGTAAGCAGTCAGAGCCATCTGATACCATGCTTATAATTAATCCGCTAGACCTAGGTGGAAAGATTGTTTATGTGCAGGAGGGTTCTGCCTCGGCGCAACGACTTCGTAATCTTTCCGAGGAAATCGGGACACCCATTGTTATTGTTGAAATGCCAAATTATCAGGCAGATCAGCTAATTGAACTTGTGGCAAATGGCGATATTGATTATACCGTTTGCGATGAGGATATCGCACTTGTTAACGCAGCCATTCATGGGAATGTTGATGCTTCAACGGCAGTGAGCTTTCCGCAGAATGTGGCTTGGGCTGTGAGGCCTGGCGCCGAAAAGTTGCTGGCTGAACTGGACACCTGGCTTAGCACGTTTACAAAGACGGCTGAGTACAAAATGATTTACCGTAGGTACTACGAAAATCCTCGTATTGCAACCATGTTTCAGAGTGGTTTCTTGTATGTTCGTAAGGGAAAGATTTCCATTTACGATGAGGATATTAAATCGCAAAGTATCCAAATTGACTGGGATTGGCGTTTACTGGCATCCTTAATTTACCAAGAGTCGCGTTTCAACCACGATGTGGTATCGCATAAAGGTGCCTATGGCCTTATGCAGTTTATGCCTGCAACTGCCGACTATTGGGGGATTGACTACGATGCGGACCCTCACTCGCAGCTTAAAGCTGGGGTCAAGTACCTTAAGTGGCTAGATGAGAAGTTTGCGCTTAATAATGTAGATTCTACAGAACGCGTTAAGTTTATACTAGCAGCCTATAATGCAGGTATTGGCCACGTGCTTGATGCGCGCAATCTGGCTAGAAAGTATGGAAAGAATCCTGATGTTTGGGAGGGTAACGTTGATTACTTCCTTCTTAACAAGTCGAAACCTGAATACTACAAGGATTCTGTTGTAAAATTTGGGTATTGCCGTGGAGAGGAGACTTATAACTACGTTAAAGAGGTTATGGAGAGGTACGACCACTACCGTAATATCATTCGTCCATAGTACAACCGCTAAAGAGCTCTAGTAGCTCCGATATAATCATTGCTGTAGCTCCCCATATATGCTCCGTTTCTACTTTGTAGTAGGGAGCAGATATGGGGATGCTATTTATTGCAATAGTTTTAACAGAACGGTTTTCTGTTTGCTTTAAGTCGCAAAGCTTAGCACTAATGGTGTATTCCACCTCTTGTAGGTTTAGGCTAAGATTAGGTTTTTGGTTAAGCAAACCTATAACAGGTTGTACCCAAATGTTACTAACAGGAATAAACAGTGGAGTAAGTTGCCCTAAAACGCTCACCAAATCTGGGTTTATTCCAACTTCCTCCTCGGCTTCGCGAAGTGCAGTTTCAATCAAATCCTTATCGTAGGGCTCAACTTTTCCACCGGGGAAAGCCACTTGTCCGCTATGCGCACCATTGTAAACTGGGCGCTTAATAAGAATTGTTTCTGCCTGATTGTTGTTGGGGTAAACTGCTATTAGCACAGCGCTTTGCCTAGGGATTTCGTTCGGCCTAACAAAGGAGAGCAGCTCCGATCGGCTGGATGGAGCCATCTTTATTTGCGCCAACTCTCCCGGTAGGGGTTGTGTAAGTGCGTGCTGTAGTTGCGTAACAATCTTGCTGAAACAATCCATAAGTGCTATTTCCTAACCTTTCTAATAAACTCTTCCACCTCGGGAACACCACCCTGATATACGAGGTAACCGTTGTAAGGTTCCTTTTTGGTTATCTCATCGTTGATTGGGGTAAGCATTAGGCGTTTCACCTCTTCGCGGTCGGTGGTTTGGCCCAGCGCCCAGCCCAGCTTAATGTAGGCGGTTTCGGGGAGCATGTTCTCGGCAGGAATAATGCCTGCGGCCATCAGGTCGCGACCCGTATCGTAAACGTACATGTGGGCGTATCCCCAAAGGGTTTGTACGCTCATGTAAATATGTACGCCCTTCTCCGTTGCGCGCCTAATAGCGGGGTAAAGCGGCTTGTTTATGTGCCCTAGTCCCGTTCCGGCTATGATGATACCCTTATAGCCATTATCAACCAAGGAATCGATAATATCGGGCTGCATGTTGGGGTAGTAGTAAACAATGGTAACCTTCTCCTCAAAGTAGGGCAGTATGTTCACCTTACGGTCCTTACGCCTGTGGTTGTAATTCTCAATAATGGGCTTTACGCCATTAACGCGGCTAACCGTTGCAAGTGGCGTGTTGCCTATGGTGCGGAAGGTGGAGCGGTACGATGAGTGCATTTTGCGCACCCTTGTGCCGCGGTGCAGGAATCCGTACTCATCGGATGTTGGGCCAAACATGCATACCATAACCTCGGCAATATCGGAGTGGCCTGCTGTGTAGGCTGCGTGTATTAGGTTAAGGGCGGCATCGCTACTTGGCCTGTCCGATGAGCGCTGTGAGCCCACTAGCACAATGGGTACAGGCGGGTTCTGAACCATAAAGGTTAGCGCCGCAGCGGTGTGGCTAAGGGTATCGGTGCCGTGACCAATGATAATACCATCAATCCCGTTCTCAATCTCTTTCCCAATGGCAATGGCAAGCGCCTTGTACTGCTCTGGCCCCATGTTCTCACTGAATACAGCAAAGAGCTTTTCTGTTGATAGGTTGCAGATATCGGCCAGCTCGGGAACGGCTCCGTAGAGCTCGCCGGGCGAGAAGGCGGGAATAACGGCACCTGTTCGGTAGTCGAGGCGCGAGGCAATGGTTCCACCCGTACCCAGCAGCTTAACCATGGGTTGTCCCTGCTTGTAGGGGAACTCCTTTTCGGGTATTTTGTAGGTTGCCTTTGAGTAGCCAACCTCTTTCATGCTGTTGATGGTGACTATATCGATACCCACGTTGTACCCTGTATCAACCTTAATCACAATATGCTGGTCGTCGTCGTTCTCGGCGCGGGGTAGCACGGTGCCCCTAAACTCGCCACGCGTGGTGTCGATAATGGTTTTACCCCACACCCTAACGTTAAACTTTTTGAGAACCTCTAAGGCTTTGCCTTTATATCCTTGAAAAATATCTTCCATTTCTGTTGATTTTAGCGCTAATTAATCTCTACGTTCTTGTTGATGCTGTTCCGGAGCTCGCTTAGGCTGATATTACCAAGTGCCTGCTTATGTAGCTGACCCATAACCCAGTTCTGAGTGGTAACAGGTGTGGGTTTGTTGCAAATGGTTATCTCCTTAAACTTCTCAACCAGATAGTTTACGGGAGCTAGCAGCTCATCCTTACTACGGCGCTTGAAGCCAATGCTGGTGAGTACCGATTCAAAATCCATGTTTGGATGACGGTAAACCACAGGTAGCATTAGCTTTGCCAGCGATTTATCTAGTTTATTCGCAGCAAGGAACTTGAACATATCAACAATACGTGAGTGGCTAAAATCGGGATGAGCGGGTACTTGTCCTTCAACAAACTTAAGCCTATGCCCTAGGAATGTTCCCGCAAATCGCCCTGTAAGCCCAAGGTTAACCAGCGATTCAATAACGGGAAGTAGGTTCTTTTTGAGTAGGTAGCTGTGCGTATCGGCAGGGATGTTCCACTCCTTCATCTGCTTGTAGCGCTCGGCAACATCGGTGGGGATATTCTTGCTAAGGCGCTGTATGTAGTCGTTGGCCAGTGGGATGGGAGCCGAGTCGGTATCGGGATACATGCGGTCGGCACCGGGCAGCACCCTCTCAAATAGCGTTGTGCCATTGGGGAGCGGGCGGCGTGTTTCGCGCGGAACGCCCTCAAAGGCCATTTGGCAGCGCTCGGTTATAGTATCCTTTGCGGTGGGGATATCCTCCTTTGGTCCCCAGAACACCACAATGGCATCGTTCTCATCAGCCTTTAAATGGCTTTCTAGTATGGCAGTATCGTTGCCCGATAGCGGTGCATCAATATCCTCGGGGCTGGTAATGTTTGGTTTTTCGATACAGGCAATAACCTTTAGCCTATCGGTTAGCTCGCTAATAAAGCACTTGCCGGGCTGCGTAAAGTGCGATATTAACCCGCCAAAGTGGGGCAGAAGGGCTGCAACCACAACGTAACCCTGCTCGTGCATGGCAAGTAGGGTTTCGTTCTCAATACCAAGCTCCTTTGGGTCAATCTCCTTATAGGTGGCGCTCCAGCTGTTGGGGTCTGGAAGTCTGCTTAGTAGCACCTTCCTAATATTCAGCAATGCCCACTGACGGAAAGCCTCAATGTGCGATAGCTCCGGAATCCAGCGGTTATGCGATACGCCCTTAATCTCGATACGGGTACCGCCCTTGCAGCTAACGTTCACATCCTCGCGGGCAGCACCCATTCCGGTGCGCACCTTTCCCGTGCTGCGGTTAAGGAAGCGGATATATTCGGCAGCCTCGCGAAGCTCATCGGGGGTAAGGCACTCGGGGTGCGTTACCGTTTCAATTAGGGGCATCCCTAGGCGGTCGGTTTTGTAGATGCGCTTGTGGCCAATGTCCGATATCTCTCGGCACGAATCCTCCTCAATGCTTAGCTGAATAAGGCCTATGCGCTTGTTGCTAATCTGTATTTCGCCCTCTACTCCCAGAATGGCTGTTCGCTGAAATCCTGTTGGGATGCTACCATCTAGGTACTGCTTACGGGTAATATGCACCTCGCCCACAATGTTGAGCTTGCTTAGCAGCGATATTTCAAGAGCATACTCAAGAGCCTCACGGTTGATGGGGAACGGAGGGGTATCGTCAATCTCGTAGGTGCAGGTGGTGGCGTTGTTAAGGCGGTAGGTTATCTCCTTTTTGGTTTTGAACTCCATAAGGGCGGTGCCATCGTACTCGCCCAGCTCGCTAAGGGTAGGGCGCATGTGGCGAATAACCTCGGCGTGGTAGTTATTGTTGCTGTGAAAAACGCCTGCAGGGCAGCGGCAAAAGAGCTTCTCTTTGGTTTTTAGCTGCTGGTGAACCTCCAGCCCCGACATAAAACCGATACGCTGGTAATCGCTCTCCTTGGCATCCTTTCGGTCAACGTAGCCAATTGCTTTGCGGGTGGCTAGGTAGTTCTTTCGGGGGTCCACTCTTTTGGTAGAGGAAGGGCTTTTTTTCATTCTATTGAGGAAATTAGTTATAGAAAAGTTTGGGTTCCCCTAAATTAGTTTTGTTGCGATGAAATACAAAGGTAGCGCGCTAATATTTTGAATATTAGTGATTGGGGGTGAGGCTAAGAGACGCCAATGTAACACAGATAACGCGGATTTGGACAGATATTCGCAGGTAGAGGATTAACTTGGAGAGGCGATGGGTGGCAAGTGAATAGGTACAAAAAACTACCGCCCCCAAAGGGGCGGCGTGATGAAGTTATGTATTTTGAATTTCTTAAAGGGACAAGGGGTGCACATTTCCAATTCTACCTTTACGCCTCCACCCCATTAGACATCTCAGCCTCAGCAAGGCAAAGTTGATTGTGGAATAGGAGTATTGCTGCAATACTTTTCTGGTCTATGCGCTGGCAGTGCGAAATGGCGCGCTCAAGGGCATTCATCAGCTTATCGAGCCGTTGGTTCTCGAACAGTGAGCCCAACTCAAACGCAAAAGCACCTCCAGTAACAAGAGCCTCCTTAAGCTCATCAACGGTATCGATATTGGAAAGGGGAACAAAGTCTATACTGTTAAGGTTACCAAGCTCGGTATTAAGGGCTTTAAAAACGCCAAAAATGTTATCGCTAAGGTTGTTTACCTGCGATTGGGTAACGTTATCGGACGACTGTAGGTACTGTATATCGGTAACTATTCTGTTTTTTGCTGCAACAAAGGATTTGTACAAATCAACAATAGCCCTGTGCTGCGAGTAAAGTTTCTGTAGCTGTGCTTGCTGATTTTGCTGGCTAGCAAGATGAAAGTGTAGCTGGCAGAACTTGGAGTCCCACTGGGTAAACGTTTCGTTTAGCAAGCGGTTTTTCTCAACAAGCAGCTTTTGGTAGCCCTCGTTAAGGTTACGCTTGGTGTAGCTTATCCCCGAATAGGTAAAGGATTTATCCTTAGTTGTTCCTGCCGATATTTCCTGCGCCTTAACAATAAGGGTATCAAGCTGAGCAATGGGCTGCATTAGCAGGGTAAGTTCGGCCTTAAGGTTTTCTATGGCCTTACTAATGGGCATTTCAAGGGAAGGTGGCGTTTGTAGCACCTCGTTGGATGGAATCTCAAAGAATCGGGCTTCAAATGTATTCTGGTACTCTTTAAGTAGCGTTACACCCTGATTCTCCGATGCAATAAAGGCTTCAAAATCATCAACAGAAACAAAGTTTTTTGGTTCCTTCTGTAGGTACTGATTGTAGATTAGAAGCGTCATTTGCTGCTGTATCTGCTCCTGGTTGTTAAATATTACCCAGGGTGATCGGTTATCGGTTTCGCAGGCTATGTATGGCGATTTGGCATTATCCTCGCGCTGGTCGTTGCGGGGGTGGCTGGAGTACATGCTTACCCTTGAGTTCTCCGATACGCTAAAGAACTTTTTGCCTCCGCGGCTATCTACTGGCAGATTGGTAAACGCCTCGTTTTGAGCGGGTAGGTTACGCTGCAAATCGAGGTGTATGTGGTGATACAGATTCTGCGTGTAGATATCCTTTTGCGATGCAAGGTATGCGTTATTTATGGTGTTGCTCCAAACGGCCGACCCGCTATCTAGCTTCCACAGCGACGATACAATGGCATCGCTCCCGGTTACGCTAACAGCAACCTTATCAGCGTTAAACTCCATCTCGCGCGATAGCGATGAGTGCATGATATTAAGGAACTGGTAGAAAAGGTTAAGCAGCTGCCTTATAATCCAAATAACTGGGGTTATTACCCATGCTGCAGCCGATAGGCGGATGTCGGCACCGCGCCACTGCTCAAGGATATTGTCCCACTTATCGCGCACAAAAATCATATCGTGAATAATGGTGTTGGCCGATACAATGTAGCTGCCAATTTTCATGCTGCGCTGGGCAAAGTGTCCAAACTCGTGGGCTATAACGGCCTTAAACTCCGATATGTTTAGCGTGCTAACAATACCCAAACCAAGGGTTAGCTCCTTGCGGGTAGGGAACAGCAGGCTTAGCCAAACGTTGGTGTAGGCAACGTATGCGTTTACATCGGGGTCAACGTAAATGGCTTTGGGTTTTGGGGCATGTGTTTCTTTGCAAATTTGGTACACAAACTGGAACAGCTCAGGCTGATCCTTCTCGTTAAGCTTTATCCTGTTATCGGCCTTGTAGTTTTTTAGCTTTAGAATGAACTTAAGCGTAAATACAAATAGCATAACAGAACCGGCAATGGCGCCTAGCTTTAGCAGAATGGTGAACTTATTTACATCGCCAATTGGGTATATAAAGGCATGCTTAACAAGAAAGCCCAGAGCAACAACAAGGCTAAAGTATAGTGCAAAAAAGAGGATAATGGCCAGTACGGCTAATGTTGCCTTTAGCTTGTAAGCCGATGGTAGCGAGGTTAAGTCCTTCTGTATTGATGATGGAGCAGGAGGGCAAAGAGGTTGGTTCATAAGAGTTGTGCTATTTCTGGTTTGATAAATGGTTACCTAAAAATAGTAAACTTAGGATAAGGCTGTTGTTGGCAAACCATAATTCTTTAGTATTTCCATACTTTTATGGATGGAGCTGGAATGGAACACAGATAACGCGGATTTGGACAGATATCCACAGCAAAAGGATTAACTTGGAGAGTCGATGGGGGGTAAGCGATAGGTACACAAAAGCGCCCCTCTAACAAGACGAGTACACAAAGTTTTGTAAAACATGGAAATTTTGGCTCTATTGGGTCAAACCCACTAATCGAACTTAATGGTTTTTTCGGGACTGATTCTGGAAATTATCATAGAAGGAACCACAAGCATTGCAAGGGTTACAGCAAAGGTTCCAAGGTTTAGCAGCGCAATATGCAAAAGGTTAATGTTTATGGGCACTGTGTCTAAGTAGTAATTTTCGGGATCGAGGCCAATTACTCCGTACCGATGCTGAATGTAGCACAGCGCTACGCCCACCACATTACCCCAAAACAACCCTTTGCCAATGATGTAGGCCGATTGGTACATAAATATCTTCCTAACAATTCCATTCCCAGCGCCAAGAGCTTTTAGTACGCCAATCATGTTGGTGCGCTCAAGAATCATAATAAGTAGCGCCGATATCATGTTAATGCCTGCAACAATTAGCATTAGCAGTATAAGGATTATCAGGTTTAGATTTTGAAGCCCAAGCCAGTCGAAGGTCTGCGGGTACTTGTCTATAATATTGTAAACGCGCAGCTTAGAGCCATCCTCAAAAAAGCGAAGGCCTGCAATATCATCAACGGCAAGGGTTAAATCTTCAAGGTTGTCAAAATCATCAATAAAAATCTCAAAACCAGTTATTTGGTCGTCGTCCCAACCATTAATGCTGCGGATGTGCCGTAAATCGCCAATAACAAAAAGGTTATCGAGTTCGCCCATTTGGGTGTTGTATATACCATTAACAGTGAACCTACGAACTCGTGGGGGCTGCTGCACAAAGTACATATCAACCTTATCGCCAACCTTTAGCTTAAGTAGCGATGCAATGTTTTGTGATATAATTATTTGGTTTGATGCTGTGGAGTCGTTAAGTTCAATAATTGAACCCTCTACAAGGCTTTTCTTTATGAAGCTCCAGTCAAAATCGCTGGCAATACCCTTAAGAACAACGCCATGAATATCGGTACCCGTTTTTAGTATGCCCGGTTTTACGGCAAACTGTTGTATGTGTTCAACGCCATCAATGGCTTGTATTTGGGGCAGAAAGTCCTGGTTGTTACTTATGGGGTTGGTTTCGAAGGAGGTGTTGCCATCAAAGTTCACAATTTGGATATGACTGGCAAAGCCAATGGTTTTCTGGCTAATCTCGCGCTTAAACCCAGTGAGCACCGATATGCCAATTATCATAATGGCCAGACTTAGCCCAATGGCAACTGTTGATATAAGGGCAAAGGGCTTGGATAGGTTTTTAGACCCATTCTGCTTGCCCGATAATCGCTTTGCTATAAAGTGCTCAACGTTCACTGCTTTTCTGTTTATTGTGGGGTTTGCGTTACTTTCGACCAAAATCAGCGGGGATTTCGCCCCAAGCCTCGGTGTGCCACTTAAGAATTTGGTTTGGCCACTGGTTGTTTTTAAGCCAGTGCTCGGCTCTATCAACCAGTTCAAATAGCTGCTTGTTGGCCTCGGTGCGCTCCTGTTCGGTGTTGGCTCGCTTAATGCGTACCCATTTCATGGCGGTAACGCTATCGGTGTAAAGGGGAATGGAGCTATTGTGTTTTTGTAAAAAGGCTAACCCATGCACAATGGCTAGGAACTCTCCAATGTTATTGGTTCCCTCATCAAAGGGGCCTTGGTGAAATAGGAGCTTACCCGTTTTGGCATCAACCCCTTGATATTCCATACGGCCAGTGCGGGAGTTGCAGGCCGCATCAACAGCAATACTAGGAAATACGGGCTTTCCAATTAGCGAAAGCTCTTCCTTGCTCAGCTCCTTTTTGGGTGTGGATTTGCCTATGTACTTATGGTAATCGCTGTTAAAAGCCTCAAGAGCCATTTCATAAGAGGGAAATGCTTTGTAAACGGCACCATTAACGCCATCAACCTGTTTAAGGCAGTCGGCCCATTTGGTGTAAACCCCAGGCTTTTTGCCAACCCAAACCGTATAAAAATTCTTTTTTGCCATGCTTATAAATCTGGGCTAAAGATAGGCTTTACCCAATGTTTGTGCAACAATCGGCTAGTAGAGCTAATCCTTTTGGGCAACAATTCTTATTACCTTTGCCAAGCCCTGATGCAGTGGCCCTTCGTTAAGCTCTGTTTCTGTTATAGCAAAGTGGGTAATGGTAAGCTCCTCAAAATCCTGTTTCAGATCTTCTGGGTCGGGGAGTAGCTCTGCTATTTTTGGCCCGCCACTAGTGCGAGGCAGCTGCTCGGGGTGGAAGCACTCTAGTATAACATGTCCGCCTGGGTTTAGCCAGTTAGCCAGCTTCTTGTGAAACGCCTTGCGGCTCTCCCTATCCATGTGGAAGTAAATTAGGCCAATGGCATCAAATTTCCAGTAAGGACGAAAGCTTTCGGCATCGGTGAGGTTGTACATCACCCTTACCTTTTCCCTAGCGCTCCATTTAAGCGCTTTGTTAAGCGCCTCAACGCTGTAGTCGAATGCCAACGGGCGCCATCCCTGTTTGGCCGCCCAAATGGCATTACGCCCTTCGCCCTCGCCAGGTAAAAGGAGGTAACCTGGGGTTAGCTTTTCCAGTTCCTGTTTTAGGAACTCATTGGGTTCTTGCCCGTATGCTGTATCGAGCTCTGCGTATCGGTTGTTCCAGGTTTCTCTTGTCGACATGGTTATTCAAAATCTGGGTAGAGTAAGTACTTGTTTCTAGTGGATTTAAAGGTGGCTATATCTGCCGCCCATGTAGCCCTTATGGATTCGGCATCCATTCCCTGCTCAATTTGTTGCCTTAGCACAGGTGTTCCTGCTAGTGTATTGAAAAAGCTATTAAAAAAGGTGCTCTTGTCGTGCGATAAGTTGTAGGCAAAAATAAGCCATTCAAGGTTTATTGATTTTAGATTGATAAAGTAGGACTCGTTGTACATCCGTAAATCAACCCCATAGCAAACCTTCCCTTTGTGCGGTGGATTTTTGCTTACACCTGGTATGCTTCTGGGTGAGAACTTAAAGGTTTTATCGGGAAACTTTGGGTGTCCAAACACTTGGAAGGGGAAGCTGGTACCCCGCCCAATGCTGAACGATGTACCCTCAAATAGCCCTAGCGAGGGGTAAAGGTACACCGAAGTTTGGTTGGGCAAATTTGGCGATGGTTTTACTGGTAGTTGATATGTGGCGCTATGCGTATAACCTGCACAGGGAATAACGCTTAAGCTGCACGTAACGCCATTGCTTAGCCACTTTTCTCCATTAATCATTTGGGCAAACTCACCAATGGTTAGGCCATGTACAAGAGGAACGGGGTGCATTCCCACAAAAGACCGATAGGTGGTGTCTAGCATAGGGCCATCAACAAAAAAGCCATTGGGGTTTGGCCTATCCAGAACAACTAGAGCCACGTTATTCTCTGCACATGCTTCCATAACGTAGTGCATGGTTGATATGTAGGTGTAGTACCTAACGCCAACATCCTGCAGGTCGAAAACTATAATATCAATATCTTTTAAATCCTTGGCAAGAGGTTTTTTCTTGCTCCCGTAAAGCGATATAACGGGTAGCCCAGTAATAGAATCAATGTGATTATTTATAAGCGCACCAGCCTCTTCCTGACCCCTAAAACCGTGCTCGGGGCTAAATATTTTTGCTATGGATACGTTGCGTTGAATTAGAGTATCTACTAAATGCTTACCGTTTACCAGCGTTGAGTGATTGGCCACAATGGCTACACGTTTCCCGCTTAAGAGGGGAATGTAGGTTTCAGTTTGCTCTGCTCCGGTGCTTATATGGGTGTTTTGACCGATTACAGAAAGTGGAGCAAGTAGTACTACTGCAAGAAGTAATTTTATGTGATGTGTTGCTTTCAATGTCGTACTTTGATTTGCACCAAGATAGGAATAATTAGCTAAATGGTGAAAAGCTACGGTCAAAAGTAAAACGCCTTGGCTCTACCAATGTGCCAGTTATGCTTGGTATATGAAAAAAGAGCCCCCTGTATAAGGAGGCTCTTTTGGTATATAATTCGGAATTACAGTGTGCGACCAGGGTAAACCTTTAGGGCTTGCTCTAGGCACTCCATAGCGTTCCTTAAATCGTCGATGTTAAGAACGTAAGCAATCCTCACCTCGTTTGCACCTAGACCTGGAGTAGCATAGAAACCAGTTGCTGGAGCAATCATAACGGTTTGGTTGTTGTACTCAAAATCCTCAAGAAGCCATTGTGCAAACCTATCAGAATTATCTATAGGAAGTTTAACTACGGTGTAGAATGCTCCTTTTGGGGTTGGGCAGTAAACGCCTTCCATACGGTTAAGGGCCTCAACCATAAAGTTTCTACGATCGATGTACTCATTATAAACACCATCAAAGTAATCCTTTGGAGTGTTAAGAGCAGCTTCTGCTGCAATTTGTCCGTACGATGGTGGGCAAAGTCTAGCCTGAGCAAAACGAAGCGCAATGTTGATAACCTCTTTATTTTTAGAGATAAGCGCACCTATTCTAACTCCGCACATGCTGTAACGCTTCGATACAGAGTCCATTAGGATTACGTTGTTCTCTAGGCCAGGAAGTTGCATAGCAGAGAAGTGGCTGTTGCCATCGTAGCAGAACTCACGGTAAACCTCATCGGAGAAAAGGTATAAATCGTGTTTCTTAACAAGAGAGGCAAGTTGCTCTAGCTCCTCCTGAGAGTATAAGTAACCGGTTGGGTTGTTAGGGTTACAAATAACAATACCCTTAGTTTTTGGGGTGATAATCTTTTCAAACTCAGAAATTGCAGGTAGCGCAAAATCATTCTTAATTGATGAAGTGATAGGCTTTACCACAACACCAGCCTGAGTAGCAAAACCGTTGTAGTTTGCGTAGAAAGGCTCAGGAATAATAACCTCATCACCAGGGTTTAGGCAGGTCATAAAGGCAATGGTAATAGCCTCTGAACCACCAGTGGTAATAAGCATATCGTTGTGGGTAATATCAATCCCTATGGTTTTGTAGTACGCAGCAAGACCCTTACGGTAGCTCTCGTTTCCAGCAGAGTGGCTGTACTCAACAACTTGTAGTGGATTGTTTTTTATTGCGTCAAGAGCAACTTGTGGGGTTGGAATATCGGGTTGGCCAATGTTTAGGTGGTAAACCTTTCTTCCTTTTTGCTTTGCTGTTTCAGCGTAGGGTACCAACTTTCTAATTGGGGACGCTGGCATTGCGTTACCTTTCTGGGAAATTTGTGGCATGACCTTTAATGTTTTGGTATATTACTATTTGAACTGTTGTAATAAGATTCCACACAGCACTTTAACATGCCTTGTGTGTGGGTTTGATAATCCTGTTAACCATTAGTTTAAGTGTCAATGGAGAACCCGATTATTTCCGTTCAAAAGTAACTTAAAATGTTGTAAAAAAACATGTTTTACAATAGAACCTAAACACTATAGCGGCTGCCACCAATGGAGCTGGTGCAAAAAAAAGAGGGGCAAAAAGCCCCTCTTGCTTAGCGAATAGCTAGTTTAGTTAGCATTGATTACTCCAGGTCCGTATGCTACAGCGTGAGCAATAAACCATACTCCATCACCATTGCTGTCGGAAACATCTACGGTTAGAGAGTAGGAGCTTACAAATGGGTCAAAGTATTCGGTGTTGCCATACTGACCAGGGGCTAGTGTTGTTGGCTTAAAGTCGCCAGCATAAACGTGAGCCTCTTCAATAGAGTAGCCTGGGTCAAGGTTATAGGTTATAATTGCCTGACTACCATTGTACTCAATGGTAACATTACCTACAAGCATCCCTTTTGATGTGTAGTTTAGACCTGCGCCAACCCAAAGTTCATAGTAGGTATAACCAATCTCCTTGATGTTAATTGCCCAGCCCCAACGATTTCTGGTAAGCTTTAAGCTAGGTAGGTTTTCTGGGTTCGACTTCTTGTCGGTTGTAAATACGTATCCACCCTTTGCAAAAGCAGTACCTAACTTCTCATTACTTGGAGGAGGAGGAGGGGTTTCGCAGCAAACTACGTTGAACTCTGCATAGTAGTACCACCTATTGGTGCCAGTTCCTGCAATGTCGCCACCAAATGCTGTCTCTCCACCCATTTCGGCATGAGCAACTACGTAGAACTTGGTGTTATCGCATCCTGCAAAGAAGGAGATGTTTGCAAGGGGAATAACAAAGGTGTAGGTAGTTAAATCTGTTGCATCAAACACATAAGGGAAATGGCCCGGGATTGGTGTACCCTGATTGTTTTTTGGAAGCAACATCATGTCTGTTCCAACCCATAGGTGTAAAGTACCAAATGTACCCGTTGTAGCAGTGTAGGTAACGTAAAGGTTTGTTTCATCGTTGGCCACGGTAAGTGTTCCGTAATCCATGTGCTGACCTGCCCATAGGGTCCATGTTTGGCTGCCGCAGTATGGAGAAACTTCTCCTGTAGGTTCAACGGCTTCAGATGTAGGTAACGGCTCAACTGTTGAGTAAGGATTTATTAGATCCTCGCTGCAAGCAGTGATGGCAAGAACAGAAATTGCAATTGCCATAAACTTAGAAAATCTTCTCATAGTCTTAGTTATTTAGAATGATTCAAAATTACTACAACTAAAACCACATGTCAATAGAATTTATCATATCCTTGACCAACTAATCTTTATTCTGGACAAAACGATTTAAACGAGTGTTCAATTATTATTCGTAATTAGCTACGCTTTTTTTGCATAATACGTAAATGCATGTTAGTCAGTAATATAGTCTTTTTATGCACCAAGGCTATGCATGGAGAATGGGCTATTGGCTTTTTGAGTCAATTTTCCTGGTGGTTCGCGAAATATCTTTTATTGTACTGGATATAAGCGCTATGATGGCTGATTAGATATACTATTTAGTTTAACAAGTATCTTCTCTATTTTTTGCCCTATATCTTCTATTTGCGATTCGTAGGCATTGCTATCCTCTTCTATTGCTCTTATAATATATTCGTAGTGTATAATTCTAAGTAGAGTATATTCCTGTAAAAGCTGGTTTTGCCTAACAAATTCATTGGGTAAGTTCTCTGTAGCGCTTAGCTTTTCAATAATGTCCCTATTCTTTTTCCATAGTTCAAGGCCAATATTCAGCTCTCTAAGCAGTCGTTGGTTGCTGGTTCCCTCTGCAAGGGAAAAAACTTGTAACGCTTTTTGCTCGTTGCGGGTAAAAATGGCAATCTCCTTATCGTAGGTTTGCGTGTCGAAATCGTAGCTAGGCATTTTTAGCGAAAGAATGCCATACACGCCAGCAAGCAATACCACAATAGAAAGCACGCCAATTCCGGCGCCCCTCCATGCGGAGTAAAACTGTCCGCCATTTTGCTTGTGGAGCACAAGCTGTTCCCCTTGTAGCTTTTCCACAATAAAGTAAACAATCAAAGAGTATATAAAAGGGAAAATAATATTGGGGATTTTATCCATAATCTCCTCTGGTATAGTCACTACCGTTACCAAAATAAGGATGGTGGTTAAAATGCCAATAAAAATGGAGTTTATGGCTTGTTTCCGTTTCTCAAATACCCTAAAGTTGTGGTATATTAATACGCTTGCAGCTAGTGGCCCTCCTAAAACTGTTGCTACCGATATGGCTTTCTGCGAAAATAGTTTTGCTTGAGTGTTCATTTGGTTCAAAAAAGTTTACATGCTCCTAATAGAACACTAAAATAGCAAATGTTTTGTAAGCGGGCTACAAATTTTGAGAGGAGCTAGCAATTAACGCTCATTTCCAAAAATTATACTACGCATGCTCATTGAGCCCATATCAAACGAGTGGTTAAAGTAAATAGGGTTTTCATCATTTCCCCTTAAACCTAACGTGTACAGTAGTGGTAAGTAGTGGTCGTTTGTTGGATGCGCAAATTTTGCAACCGAGCCCCAGCTTGTATAGTTTATAAGCGCTTCGTGGTTATGGTTGTTTATATGGTTTTCAACGGCAAGGTCAAACTCAATGGCCCAGTCGTAGGGCTTTGCATTGGGAGCCCAGTTGGCTTGCTGTAAATTGTGCACAATGTTTCCACTGGCAATAATAAGCACGCCTTTTTTACGTAGGCTAAATAGCTCTTTGGCAAGGTTGTAATGATAAGCTGGTGGCTTGCTATAATCAATGCTAAGCTGGTATGTGGGAATGTTAGCTTTTGGGAACATATTCATAAGCACACTCCAAGCGCCATGGTCTAAGCCCCAGTTGGGATCGGAAAGAATCTGGGTTTCATTTACCTCTTGCTGCGTAAGCCGGGCGTAATCTGGTGCTCCTGGCGAGGGGTATTGCTGCTCGAATAGCTCTTTGGGAAAGCCATAAAAGTCGTGAATTGTTTCGGGTTTATCGGTTGTTGCAACATAGGTTCCCTTGGTTAGCCAGTGCGCCGATATGCACAGTATGGCATTGGGTTTTGGTAGATTCTCTCCTACCTCTCGCCACGCTTTTCTATAGGTATTATCGGTAATGGCGTTTAGCGGATTTCCATGCCCAATGAACAGGATTGGCATTAAAGGGCTAGCTTTAAATTGCATGGTTGCACGGTTTAGCTCGTTTGTTCTCATGGCACTTTTTTGTATAACAAAAATTTAGGCTATGGGTTTTTACTGGGCTGCTATATGTTAAATAGTAATTTGCTGTGTGCTGCTAATTTGGTATCTTGGGCACGGTTTAGCTTTGTGCAATCATAAATTTAGCGAAAAGTTGTAAACGGCACGCCAATTGTATGCCAGCAAAGCTGAGCCAATAGCTTTTTGAATCCATTTATATCAAAAATAAATCTGTAACCCCATGAAGAGAGTTTTACTAGTTCTACTTACCATTGGAATGGTGGCGTCGTTCTCGTCGTGTGCATCAAAGAAGTATGCAAAACGTGGAGCGAAATACGAGCAAGCAGGTATGTTTGAGCAGGCAGCCGATATGTACTACCAATCGCTGGTTGCTAAATCATCTAATATTGATGCCCGAATAGGATTGCAGCGAAATGGTGAGCGAGTGCTCGACGACAAGGGCTTTAGAATATCGCAGGCTTACATGGATGGGGACGATCAGCGTACCGTAATGGCTTACCTTGATGCCCGCGATTACCGCGATAAGCTATCTGCTGTTGGGGTTAAACTGGAGATTCCGTCTAGAGCAGCCGACCAGTACAATGAGGTTAAGCCTCGTTACTTAGAAAAAACCTATGGCGAGGCTCAGCTCCTTTTGGATGAGGAGAAGTTTGCGCAGGCCGAAGAGAAGTTTAAGGAGATTAAGCGTATTGACCCTAGCTACCAGAGCGTAGATGCTCTTATGGGCGTGGCAAAGTGGGAGCCTGTTTACAGAGAGGGTAAAGGGTACTTTGAAAGGGGCTTATACCGCAAATCGTACTATACCTTCGATAAAATACTAAAGAGCCAATCGGCTTACAAGGATGCCGAGGTGCTAAAAGGCGAGGCATTGGAAAAAGGATTGCTTACTGTTGCCATAACCACTTTTAAGAATAAAACGCGCTCTCCTGAAGCAACGGGGCTGCTAATGGGTTATGTAAAGAAATCGCTTGTTGATTTGAAAAACCCCTTTGTAAAGGTTGTTGATATTCAGAATGCCGACCAATTTGCCGAGCAACAGAAACGTGCTTTGGAGCAGGGTAGTAGCATTAAGGTAGGGCAGCTATTGGCGGCCAAAGCGCTGCTTAACGGAAACATTACCTCGTTTGCCAATCAGCCCGGTAAATTGCTAAGGCAGGAAAAAACAGGGTATCTTAAGATTGTAACAAAGAAAAAGGTACCAGGTAGCCTTGAGGAGAAGGTGGAGGTTACCTACAAAAAGGTGAGCTACATAGAGGTTAAACGCGCAAATAGGGTGGACTGCTCATTTAGCTACGAGCTAACATCAACCGAAACGGGTGCAATTCTTGTTTCCGACGCCATGAATCTAATGGCTAGCGATGGGGTACATTACGCCGAGTTCAATGGCGATCACAAAAAGTTGGTGCCAGGCTACTGGGTTCATATCGATAAGGACGACCCAAAGGATAAGGTTTACGATAATCCTAATGCGGTGAGTGAGCTTAGAGCGTTACTAGACTCAAAGAGAACCGTTAAGGAGGTTAACGTGCTTAAAGAAGAGGTTGCCCTAATGGTGGCCGAGCGGGTTTCTCAGGCTATTAATAACTATAACCCCGAAGAGCAGTAGTATGAATAGGTTTATTTCATTTTGCTTGGTTGCTTTTGCCTCGCTTGTTATTACTGGGTGCGGAGCATCCCGTAAAGCGCAGCAGGAGCAGCTAAACCCAAAACCAGAATGGATAACAGGCAGACCTTCCACTGGTGTGTACTACGTGGGTATTGGCTACTCGCCCAAATCGGCAAATGTAAGTCAGTACCAAAAACAGGCACGCGAGGCTGCTCTTTCCGATTTGGCTGGCGAAATATCTGTGTCCATATCTTCTAAATCGGTTCTTTATACCTTTGAGCACAAGGATAAGGTGCATAGCGACCTTAGCTCAACCATTAGGGCCAAGGTTCAGCAGGATTTGGAGGGCTATGAACTGGTTGATACATGGGAAGATCAGCTAGGCTACTGGGTTTACTACCGCCTATCAAAAAGCGAGTACCATCGTATTAAGGAGGCCAAAAAGGCCAGCGCGCTGAGCAGCGCTACCGATTTGTTTACCCGTGGATTAGCATTTGTAGAGCAGCGTAACACAAAGGATGCTCTGCTATTCACCTTTAAGTCGCTGGATGCTGTTAAGGCCTACTTAACGGAGCCGCTCGAAACGCAGGTGAACGGAAAGGAGATACTGCTTGGCAATGAGGCATTTTCTGTAGCCAATCAAGCTCTTTCAAACATTCAGATTACTGCAAGTAGCAGTAGGATAAGCGCTAAAAGGGGACTTGGTGTTGCTGAGGATAAGCTTACCTTTAGGGTTGTAACCCTTGATGGCAAACCATTGCAGGGCATACCCGTTACTGCTAGCTACTCCGAAAGGGCAATTCGCAACAGTAAAGCCGTATCCGATGCTAACGGGTACGTTTCGTTTTCCATACCAATGGTAAAGTCGGCAAAGGCACAGGAGACCTTTAAGGTTGATATTGATGTTAACGCATTGCTATCCGAGGCTACTAACGACTTCCTGGTTAGAAAGGTTATTTTTAGCATTCCCGTTAATAGCTACACGCTAACCGTTGATGTGGTTCGCCCTTCGGTATGGATAGCATCGCACGAAACCAACTTGGGCGAGGTATCGCGAAGCAATACCATGGAGAATGCGCTACGTAAGCGCATGGTAACATCGGGTCTTTTGGTGGCAACCTCGCGCGAAAGCGCTGATTTTATTCTTGAGCTACAGGGAAATACCGTGAGCAAGGGGCAAACCAATAGCTTTTATCAGGTTGCTTTAAACTTGGTGGTAAAACTTGTAAAGCAGGATGGCACGGAGCTGTACGTGAAGCAAATTACTGATATTAACGGCTCTCACCTCGATGGGGAAAGGGCAGGACAGGAGGCGTACAACGAGGCAGCCAAGCGCCTTAGCTCATACATCTTTACGGAGATTGAAGAAGCTATGTTCAAGTAGTTCCTTTCTGGCAACTATTACCGATTGCGATAAGATGCACTATATCATAAAAAAACTCGGAGATTAATCCGAGTTTTTTTGTGTCGTAGTGTAGTTGGCTATAAGTTAACCGCCACAACCTCTTTAATCTCAGGAACGTCGCGTTTAATTGCCTGCTCAACGCCGTTCTTAAGGGTCATAAGGCTGTAAGGGCAGCTACCGCAAGCACCCAATAGTCTAACCTTTACGGTTAGGTCGTCGGTAATTTCAACTAGAGAAATGTCGCCACCATCGTTCTGAAGAAAAGGTCTAACAATCTCAATAGAAGCGCTAACCTTTTTAGTGATTTCGTCTTTGTTAATCATTGTACTTGTTTATTACTTGTGTTTTACTGTTACTTTCTCTGTTTTTGGAGCTATTTCGTTACGCTTGTCAACCTCAGCCATAACCTTACGGGCAAGGTCGTTAAATGCATCGGCAAGTGGTCCTGCTTGGGTTGCTGCTGGTGTTCCAAAATCGCCACCCTCACGAATACTCTGTACTATTGGTATTTGACCCAGTAGAGGCAGTCGCATACGCTCAGCCAATTTTTTGCAGCCATCTTTACCAAATATGTAGTACTTATTGTTAGGCAGCTCTTCGGGAGTAAACCAGGCCATGTTCTCTATTAGCCCAAGAACAGGAACGTTAATGTTTTTCCCTGTAAACATGCTAATTCCCTTAATGGCATCGGCTAGGGCCACATCTTGCGGTGTGCTAACAATTACAACACCTGTTAACGATACTTCCTGCACAAGGGTTAGGTGTATATCGCTGGTACCTGGAGGCATATCTATAAAAAGGTAGTCTAGCTCGCCCCACGCACCTTGGTGTATTAGCTGTTTTAGGGCACTAGAGGCCATTGGGCCACGCCATATTAGGGCATTATCGGGGTCAACAAAAAAGCCTACCGATAAAACCTTTACCCCGTGGTTCTCTGCTGGCTCAATTAGCTCCAAATCGCCCTGCTTAATCATTGTAGGACGAGCCGTTTCTAGGTTGAACATCTTGGGCATTGATGGACCGTAAATATCGGCATCAATAAGGCCAACTTTGGCGCCTGTTTTTGCCACGGCTACGGCTAGGTTTGCCGCTACAGTAGATTTTCCTACACCGCCTTTTCCCGAAGCTACAGCAACAATATTTTTAACTTTTGTTACCGATGCAGTGGTTTTCAAAGGTGACTCCACAGGTTTGGCTACAGGTGCTGTAACCTGAATGTTCACGCTTATGTTACTTCCTAGTTTTTCAGCAATAATACGGGTGCAAGCCTTTTTTATGGAGCTTGCAAAGGGATCGTTTGCCTTAAGGAGACTTAGTGAAAAGCTAATGCTACTATCACTTATGTTGATATCCTTTACCATTTCTAGGGAAACGATATCCGATTCTGCCTCAGGGTGCTTAACATCCTTAAGCACATCGAGAAGCTCTTGTTTACTTAGAGGCATTTATATTTGGTTTAAATTAACGCACAAAAGTATTGCTTATTTCTCATATATAAAAGTGCAACGATATACTCTAAACAGGTATTGGATATTAATGTTCAGGGTATGGCTTATTTGCATGCAGTGCCATGTTTTATGGCGATTGACTGCACAACAGTTGTTGTGTGAAGCGAGTAAGGGGTGGGAAATTGGAGCTAAGGCTCCAGCTCCTTTACTGGATCCCAGAATAGGGTATCGAAGTTGATAATCTGGTTGTTGATAATGGTAATGCCCTCGCTCTCCAGCAGTTCGCGCATGGTGTTAGAGCCGGGAAAGTGGTGTTTTCCAGTTAGCAATCCGTTACGGTTAACCACCCGGTGGGCTGGAATCCACTCGTTAAGAGTATGGCAACCATTTAGTGCCCAGCCTACCATTCTGGCCGACTGGGCCGAGCCTAAGTATCGGGCAATAGCACCATACGAGGTTACCCTTCCCTTGGGAATAAGCTTGGTAACATCGTAAACCTGCTGAAAAAAGCCAGGGTTACTCTTCTGATGGGGGCTCTTGGATTGGGTCAACTCTATTCAGCTCAAAATTTAGGTAGGTAATGGTTTTGCCTTGCTCCAAAAATTGTTGCTCGTAAAACGTTTTGATGCTAAGGAACGGATTGGGCAAATTGGAGTTGTACAAGTCGTTTGTGCAGTGGTTTACCTTTAGGCTGTTGTGCTCCAGAACGCTTTTGGTGTACTCATGAAGTTCCTGGCTATCGGTTTTTAGATGCACTACACCACCTGGTTTAAGGAACTGTTTGTACCTGTTAAGAAATCGCGATGAGGTTAAGCGCTTTAGCGCCCTTGCCGATTTTAGCTGTGGGTCGGGGAAGGTTATCCAAATCTCGCTTACCTCGCCTGGTTCAAAAAACGAAAGGATATTCTCTATTCTATTGCGGATAAATGCCACGTTGCCAAGGTTTTCTTCTACGGCAGTTTTAGCACCACGCCAAAGTCTGGCACCCTTTATATCAAAACCAATGTAGTTTTTATCTGGATTAACCCTTGCCATGCCAACCGTGTACTCTCCTTTTCCGCAGCCCAGCTCAATTACAATGGGATTCGTGTTTTTAAAGTACTCTGCATGCCACTTGCCTTTCATGTGGTAGTCTATGCCAAAAACCTCGCTAAATGAGGGTTGAAAAATGTTTCCAAAGGTTTCGTTTTCCGCAAAACGAATAAGTTTATTCTTTCCCACCTATTCTACAGATGTTAGTATTAAAAAGTATGATTGTATGGTGCTCTTCTTTAGTGCGCTACCGTTTTCCTGTTAATTACTTTGTGCTCTTTCTATTCTTAGCCCAACGTTAACAATACCAGGAAGACTTTCTACCCGCATGGCCTGTTCAACCTCAAAAGTGTATGTTCCCGAAACGGGAAACTTTACCATTCTTTTGTAAGGAATTTGGTTGTCCTTTATTTTTCCAACACCCTTCCCAAGCCATTTACCATAGGAATCGGCAAGGATACACTCTATCGTATCCTTTATGGTGGCGCCGTTTGGCGCCGTTGTAGTAACGAAAAGGTACAGGTTGCTGTTTGGGTAATCGGAAGTGTTGCGTAGGTTAATGTACACGTTGTTTGCCGAAAGTGTATCGGTTATGTTAACCTCGAAACGGGCTACACTTTTCCTGTTCCAAGCCTCGTTATCTGTACTTATGTTCTGGTCGTAAATACCTGTTGAGTCGCAAGCACTGGCAATAAGTGCTACAAAACAAACTAGTACAATATTTTTAACCATTTGCATTTCCTGTGTTATTTCCTGGTCTGCGTTTGGGTTTACGCTTTTTGTTCTTCTTTTTAACCATTCCCTTCTCATCGAAACGGGTTAGGCTCTCCTCCTCAATAACGTTAGAGAATCCCAGTTCGGAGCGAGTAACCGTTTTTTCTTTTACCGCTTCAACCAGCTTATCAACTTTTTGTCCGCGTTTGTTAACCTGAAGTATCTCCTTAACCCTATCAACGGGAATCTCTGTAATGTTAAATGCCGACGAAGGGTCGCTGCTATACCACATAATCCGCTTAAAGATGTCGGTTTTAAGGTGGTAGAAGGTGCCCTCCTTGGTTTCAAGTGGTATGTTGGTTTGAGGGAAGTCTTTACGGGCATCAACGTAGCAGTCTAGCTCGTAGTTTAGGCAGCACTTAAGCTTGCCGCACTGTCCTGCCAGTTTTTGTGGGTTTAGCGATATCTCCTGTGCCCTAGCCGAGTTGGTGGTAACCGAGTTGAAGTTGGTTATCCAGCTTGAGCAGCACAGCTCTCTTCCGCACGATCCTATTCCACCAATGCGTCCCGCCTCTTGCCTTGCGCCAATTTGGCGCATCTCAATCCTAATTTTAAACTCTTCGGCCAAAATTTTAATCAGCTCGCGGAAGTCAACACGTTCATCGGCAATATAGTAGAATATGGCCTTTGTTTTATCGCCCTGATACTCCACGTCGCCAATTTTCATGTTGAGGTTAAGGCGCTCCGCAATTTTCCGAGCCTTAAGCATGGTTTCGTGCTCAAGGTTCATGGAGTCCATCCACTTCTCAATATCAACGGGCTTGGCTTTGCGGTATATCTTTTTAATGTCGGGTTGTTCTGGATCCAGCCCAACCTTTTTCATTTGACGGGTAACCAGCCAGCCAGTTAGCGATACCACGCCAATGTCGTGACCAGGCGAGGCTTCAACGGCAACAACATCGCCCTTTTTAAGCGCAAGGTTATTAGCGTTTTTGTAGTATCCTTTGCGAGTGTTCTTAAATTGAACCTCAACTATATCGTAGTTTTGTAGCGTCTTCGGAAGGTCTCCAATCCAGTCGTAAGCGTTTAGCTTAGAGCAACCATCGTTTTGGCAATGGCTATACTCCGTTGCTTCATTTTCTCTTACTATTACCCCTCGAGAGCAGCAGCTCCTTTCCATAGTGTTATGTGGTAAGTGTTTGCAAGTTTGCAAATTTAGTTAAAATGATTTGATTGTAGGTTACAACGCCTTCATTTTAGAAAAACGTATTGCTACAGCATGAGCAATAGGTGTTTGGCTTTTCATTGTTTGGCTACAGCCATACACTTTTAGCCTGCAACCATGCCTTTTTGCTCATTTGTTTCCTCCTAAGGTAACGTTTTTATGGGAAACATAACCTTGAGAAGCTTTAGTACAGTATCGGTAAAGATAATTTGGCCATTTCCATTGCGAGCAATGTCGCCTATAGCCGTGTTAAGCAGCTGGTAAACTTGCATGGCTCTATCGGGTGGCATTTGAGGCGAGAATCGTTCGCCAAACTGCAGCTCATCGCCAGCAAGATAGGCTATATCGTCCATTTTGGAGTTTAAAACCATGCTCTCGCGGGTTAGCCTTAGCGCTTCTGTTAGCAGTTCCTTTTGCCGTTCCCTATTAAGCGCAGCGGCTTTTTCGGCCCACTCAAGAGCCCCTGGTACATCCCGTAGAAAGCAAAGCCGCATCAAATCTCTAAACATCAGGAAGTAGATGTTGTCCGAGTCGCCCTCGGCTAGTTTTTGAGCTACGGCAAAGTTGCCGTTGGCCACTCTGCTGTATTCGTGGGCCTTGGCAGGATTTAGCTGGAAGCGCTCAATTAGCGCCGACGAGATGCTTTCGCGGGTTAGCGGGGCAAAACGTATAAGCTGGCAACGGCTTAGAATGGTTTTGATTACCAGGTTTGGATCCTCGCTAACCAGAATAAACAGCGTGTTTAAAGGGGGTTCCTCTATTAGCTTAAGCAAACGGTTGGATGCGTTTACGTTCATCCGTTCGGGCAGCCATATTATCATGGTCTTGTACTCGGATTCAAAGCTCTTTAGGCTGATTTTTTTTATCACCTCGGAGCTTTCGCTTACGCTTATTATGCCCTGCTTGTTATCAAGTCCAATGGCCTCGTACCACTCGGCCTCAGTAAAGTAGGGGTTCTCTAGTAAGCATTCACGCCATTTGCTTAAGTGGTCGCCGCTAGATTTTGAAACCTTATCGTCGGCCGACTCCTTTTTCGACTCGTTTACCGGGAATGCAAAGTGTAAATCGGGATGAATTATTTTGGAGTACTTCTTACAAGAAGGACAAGTTCCGCAAGAGTCGTTCTCTGTAGGGTTTTGGCAGCAAACCAGCTGGGCAAAGGCTATGGCCATGGCTAGCTTTCCGGTGCCCGATGGCCCAGTAAATATCATGGCGTGGGGAATTCGCTTCTCGGTGTATGCCTTTAGTAAGCGCTTTTTAACCTCTGGTTGTCCTACTATATCTTTAAACTGCATTGGTGTCGTATTTTTTGCTAATGAGCAAAGGTATAAAAAAGGAAATAATTACCCGTGTTTTACTGTTAGCGCTCAAACGTTTGCGGCGATTTTCGCTTATAATACAGGCACTAATCGCATATTTTCATACTTTTGTTTGGAACTAATTTTAATACATACTAGCCATGATAAATTTTGACAATTACAGCTTTGCTGGGAAAAAGGCTATCATTAGAGTGGATTTTAACGTGCCACTAAACAGCGATTTTAAGGTTACAGACGATACCCGCATTGTTGGTGCGGCTCCAACAATAAAAAAGATTATTAGCGATGGTGGTTCTGCCATTCTAATGTCTCACCTTGGTCGCCCAAAGGGTGGCCCAGAGGATAAGTATTCACTTCGCCACATTGTTGACCATCTATCAAAGGTTCTAGGACAGGAGGTTCTTTTTGCTACCGATTGCATAGGTGCCCCAGCTAAGGAGATGGCTGCAGCCCTTAAGCCAGGACAAATTCTTCTACTTGAGAATCTTCGTTTTTACAAGGAGGAGGAAAAAGGCGACGAGGCTTTTGCTAAGGAGCTTGCCTCTTTGGCCGATGTTTACGTTAACGATGCCTTTGGTACTGCGCACAGAGCACATGCATCAACAACAATAATTGCCAAGTTCTTTGAGGGCAAGAGCATGTTTGGATACCTTATAGACGGAGAGCTAAAGGCTATGGATAAGGTTCTTCACTCTACCGATAAGCCAGTAACCGCAGTAATGGGTGGGGCAAAGGTTTCCGATAAGATCCTGATTATTGAGAACCTGCTAAGCCGCGTAAACAACCTAATTATTGGTGGCGGTATGACTTACACCTTCATTAAGGCTCAAGGTGGAAGCATTGGTAAGTCTATTTGCGAAGAGGATAAGCTAGACCTTGCTCTTGATATTCTTGCAAAGGCAAAGGCAAAAGGTGTGAACGTTTACTTGCCTGTTGATGCTGTTAATGCCGATGCTTTTGATGCTAACGCCAACACCCAAATTAGCGAGGCAAACCAAACACCCGATGGTTGGATGGGTCTAGATGTTGGCCCCAAAACCGTTGAGATTTTCTCCAAGGTTATTGAGGAGTCTAAAATTATACTTTGGAATGGCCCAATGGGTGTTTTTGAGATGGATAAGTTTGCAAAGGGTACAACCGAGGTTGCACTAGCAGTTGCTCGTGCTACAGAGAAGGGTGCGTTTAGCTTAGTTGGCGGTGGCGATTCTGTTGCAGCAGTAAATAAGAATAAGCTATCCAATAAAATATCGTACGTATCAACTGGCGGTGGCGCCATGCTTGAGTACATGGAGGGGAAAGAGCTTCCAGGTATTAAAGCAATACGTGGATAGATAAGATTTCTCATAAAGAAAGCCGCAGCAAGAGTTTTGCTGCGGCTTTTTTATTTCACCTCAAAATGGTACAAAATAAAAAAGCCTTGGAAAATCCAAGGCTTTGTAGTAGCGGGGACAAAAAAACGGACAGAAAATAAATGAAAGCAAAAGCAATTAAAATCCTGTAAATCAATATTGTAAATGTAGTATTTTTTCCTTTTTTTATTCTTTCTTTCATACCATTATCTTATTATTGTAACTATACTGTAACTCATCATTCGATTGAATGTCACAGAAGGAAGTCCTATCGGAGACCTAATTTGCGTGTTTAAATCTTAACAGAACCTACTTCTCTTACTGGTTATCATTTAACATCTTGTCTGTAATGACCTGTATTACAGATGATTTGATGTTGTCTTATTTTTCTGATCTTCAATCGTATATCATTGATGTTAACTTTTAAAAAGATTGCATTATGAAAGAAATGTACAAGAAAAAGACTGTAATGACTTTTACACAAGGAAGACAGTTTAAGGTGAAACTGCGAGGAAAAATGCAGGCGAATGGTTACTGGTCATTGTATCTAGAATACTACTTGGGGGTAAAGAAAATGGATGATGGTAGTTCTTGCCCTCAAAGACGGTTTGAATTTCTCGATATACACATTAAGGACAAGCCAACAAATCCGAATGAACGAAAAGAAAAGAATGACATGCTTGCGTTGGCAATGGAAATTAGAGAGAATAGGCAAAAAGAAATTCAATACGGCCAAGAAGGGATTATTAACCCTAAGCGGAGGCAAGTTAACTTCATTGACTATTTCCAGCAATTTCATGATAACTATCAAAATAAGGACATTAGAATTGTTCGGTATTGTCTAAAGTACTTCAAGCAGTTTGTTGGAGAAAGTTACATTGCTCCACATGAAATTACTGAAGATTTCTTGCGACGGTTTAAAGTGTATTTAGATGAACACTTAAACGGAGAGACGCCACATAACTACTTTACAAAAATGAAGAAAGTTGTTAAGCAGGCATACAACGATAAAATCTTGATTAGTAACACAGGGGAGAATATTCCGAACACAAGAAACGAGGGATTAAAAAAGGATATTCTGAGTTTAGAAGAAATACAGAGACTAGCACTTGCCGAGTGTGGTAATGAAGAGATTAAAAGAGCGTTTTTATTTTCTCTTAACACAGGTCTCCGGTTTTGTGATATTAAAGAGCTTAGGTGGCAAAATGTATATGACGACAGAGTGGTGATAAAAAGCCAGAAGAAAACGGGAAAACCAGTTTATATAGACTTGAATCAGAATGCTAAGAAAATTCTTGAAGTACCTAATGGAGAGTATGATGAATTTGTATTTCAACTTCCTTCACTCACAGGTTGCTTGAAAACCTTAAAGTCTTGGACAAGAAATGCTGGCATTAAAAAGAATATTACTTGGCACAGTGCAAGGCATTCAATTGCAGTAAATATGTTGACGTTGGGGACGGACATAAAAACTGTGAGTGGAATTCTTGGTCATGCTGGTTTAAAGCATACAGAGAAGTACACTCGTATTGTTGATGAGTTGAAGAAAAAAGCAGTTAACTCACTACCTAACATTAAAATATCATGATAAATAATGCATTTGGATTAAACGCGCCTCCGCTTGATGAATTTATAAGAGTGGTACTACCAAGGCATCGTGACTTCTTTCTTAAAGAGAATGAAAGTGCAAGTGAACTCGATTTTTTGGAATCCCTGTATGAAATATACAGTGTAGATCTTAGTGACTATGTTAGAATTAATGGTAAAGATTGCTTTGATGATGAGGTATATAGGAATAGGCGGATTATTGAATATCTGCGCCAGCAGATAGAGGAACTCACCAATAATCGGTTGGGAGTAAACTGTAAGAAGCCAGTTAAACAGTTTAATAATCCACTGAATGTTGATTTGAATAAGGCGGTTTTAACACTAGAAGAGGCAGCTGCTTTTGTTGGATTGTCTAAATCAACTTTATATAAACTGACTTCTCGTGGAGCCATTGAGTTCTCAAAACCTAATGGTAAAACCATTTACATAAGAAAGGCATACCTAGAAGAATGGATGATGTCAAGTAAGCCAAATAACAGGGTAGAAATAGAGCGTAAAGCATTAGCGCATTGTGTGTTGAAAAACAAAAGAGGAGGAAACAATGGAAAGTAAGGAAAATCAAGAAAGAGTGTTTTCATTATTTGAATGTGCGTTGGTTTATTATTCAAAGGGGATAATAACATTTCCAATAGATTTAGCTAGCAATAAGCCTTTGTTTGATTTAGAATGCTTATCAAATAGTGATATAAGTAATGCTATATTAGAAGAAATGTTCAATGGATTGAACTATGAAGAACATGGAATTGCTATTCCAGTTAATAGTAAATCAGGGCACTTTGAAGGAATCCGATTTAGTGGGAATCGCATAGAGATTGATTCTGTTATAGAAGAAATCTTTCTTTTTCTCAGAAACGAGAGTCCAGACCTGACCAAACAGATAGCTGTGATGTATAATAACTCTTGGGTTGATTTCTATTTTGGTATACAGAAAGACGGAATAACAGGAAGAGCCCTTGCAGAAAAAATAGATGTTAATGGAAGTCGGGTTAAGTTTATAGAGTTTATCGGTAATGATGGTTTTTTCATTGTTCCACCAACAAAAGGGTATAGTCAAAGTAAAAAGAATCCCTTTCCTTCAAGAATTTCAGTGGATGATAGAGGTTTGCTTATTCGGGTTCTAAGGTTGTTTAATATGCCTCATCAATGTTATATGAGCAGTATGGATTATGGGAAAAAAGAAAAACTTGCCAATATTGTTACTGAATTTCATTGCCATAAGGATAGTGAACATGTTATTAGAGGGATGCTCATTAATGAATTAAAGTGGCTTCAGGTAACGGATAATATTTGGAAGAAAGCAAATCAAGAAGGCAAATTCGTTTACGGTTTTCTAAATAGAGAAAAGAACGATAGGTTCTGGGTCTCAGGAGAAATTGATATGTTTCAACCAAATACAATCTATCTGCCATTCGATTTTATGGTACATAAGTCAAATGGTGATTATATAAAGGCTCTTGAAATCGTATGTTCAAAGAATCTAAAATCTGATATTGGAGAGTTGAGGCGATATAAAAAGACCTTGAAGAATTTGCAGGAGGCCTATGTGCCATTATTGGAAGAATTTGTAGTTCCTGAACCGTATATTTATATGCAGGATAATGATGAAAAATTTACTATAGGTTCAAATCATAACCTGTCTGTATTAAGTGGTAAAGCAAAGGTTGGGAAAACGTTATTACTTAATGAGATTACCAATTCTGCTTTTAAGGAAGAGAAAGTTTTTCATTACTCTGAAAAGGTTTTAAGCAAGAAAATAGTCTATGTTGATACAGAACAGTCAAGAAATCATTCTCGGTTGATTAACGAAAGAATTAAACGAGCATCAAACAGGGAAGGAGATTATCTTGCATCAAGATTTGAATTGTATAATGTTGCTAACCGTAGCCATGAAGAAAGAATTGATGTAATAGAAGAAAAATTGTATAGTGACTCTGATGTTGCAATTTTGATTATCGATGGGGTTGTCGATTTAGTGCAGAACTATAATAATCCAGATGAGGTCGCAAAACTTATGACACGGTTGTTAAAATGGAAGGACGAAAATCCTGTACATATTATGGTAGTCATACATGAAAACAAGGGGAATTCTCTCCTTAGGGGGCATTTGGGTACAGAGTTAATGAATAAAGCCGAAACAATCATTGGGGTATCAAAGAGTCAGGATAAAATTAAAGTTAAATGTAAGGCTTCAAGAAATAAGGAATTTGAACCGAAGGCATTCAAAATACTTGAAGGTGGATTTCTTGAGCCTATTGCAAAATGCTTTGATAAAAAAGACGTTAAGCCCATCGAAAATCTTACCGAGGATGAACATATTGAGTTATTAGCAACTGTTTTCGAGGGTGTAGAGGAAATGCGATACGAAGAATTGAGAACTAATCTTAAGGAATCTCTATTGGTCGAATTAGAAATAGAAATCGGGGATAATAAGGTTAAGGGGTTGATTGCAAAATATCTTGAGGATGGATTATTGCAAAAGATAAAAAGAGGAGTGTATTCTTTTGATTCAGATTTAATTGATTCTGATTTTCCGTTTGATGATGAAAAAACTACTTAACAGAAGTTTAAGTTAGGTTGGTTTAGTTTAGATTAAGCCTATACATATAGGCTTAATCTAAACTGAAGTAAGGTAACTGAGAATGGATTGTGGAGAGTAGTTTTTTCGGGTTTTGGGGTGAACTAAACAGATAAAATAGTCCGATATTTTATAAGCAAAAACGGTCGTAATTATTTGTAAAAGAATTTTGTAAGAAAAAACGGCTTCCAGTTGGAGCCGTTTTTCCATTTATATACATTAGCCATGTATTTACTTAAATGGCTGATATAATGAAAGATGCGATAGGCTATTTGCGGGTTAGCACAGAGAAGCAAGATATAGATAAGCAACGTCATTTGCTTCTGGAATATGCTAATAGAGAGAAGTATCACATTACGGAGTTTGTCGAGGTTGAAGCATCGACACGGAAGTCTAGTGTGGAAAGGCGAATTGACTATCTGAAAAGTCGATTGAAGCCAAATACGGTCTTGCTTGTAGCAGAATTAAGCAGATTGGAGAGGTCTATGGTTGACTGCATTAACCTTGTTACCTCAATCTCAGAGATGGGAGTTAAGGTTAAATTTGTGCGACAACCTGAATTAGATACTGGTGGTATTCATGGGAAGTTGATATTGGCAATATTCGGGTATTTTGCCGAGGCAGAACGAGAATATATCCGAATGAGAACAAAGCAGGGTTTAGAGGCTGCCCGATCACAAGGAAAGGTTCTTGGTCGTCCGAAGGGTTGCCGAAACAAAAATGGGCTTGCCCTTGACCCTTATAAAGACGAAATTCTGGCATACATGAAACTGGGTTTGCCTGTTGCCTCTATCCGAAAGATAATTAATGGTAAAGCTGAACGGAAGTTGTCCTACAATTCCTACTCAACCTATGTAATGGGCTTAAAGGGTCTGGAGTTGAAGTTTTGATATAACTGATATTAAACTGTATGAAAACAGAGATTTTACAGAACTTTACACTGTTTGGGAATTTCCTGAGTGAGTTGGTTAACCGAACAAAGCCACAAGAAGAAACTCAGGTTCAAGAACGCCCTGCAAAATATGCAGAGGATGATGGTTCCGATGGGATGCAAGAAATCTTATTATTGAAAATGGTTGCTGAGTACCCTGATGATGTGGTATTGAAGGAGGAAACGGAAAACATTGCTCAGGTATCCGAAGAAGAAAGGACTTTACAGTTCCAACGGAATCAGCATACAATAAAACAAGCCCTAGAAGCTTACATCTCGGTTCATGGTAAGATGCCAACCCTAACCACCTTAGCAAAGGTAACGGGGTTATCCAGACCAACCCTTTACACCCATTTTCGGGAGGGTGCTTTGAATTTAAAGTTCAGGGAAGAAATGGCAAAGTTGAAGTTGGTCAGCACAAACCTACTAGCAAAACTTTACAATCTTGCAATGGCGGGAGACAAACAGGCAATAAAGATGGTTTTTGATATTCTGATCTCAGGTCAAAAGATGCAAGGAGAGACTCAGAACAATTTTATACAGGTGAATAATCTAAGAATAGAGAACCACAACCTTGATAGGTTGACCCCTCGAACAAAAAGGAAGATTGAAAGGTTAATCAGGAAGGACTTGAAACTTGGAGATTAATCTACTCTTTAAAGTTAACGAGGTCAGATAAACTAACTTCAAGAGCTTCACTAATTCGATGTAAGAGCCAAAGAGAACAATTTGTTCTACCTTTTTCAATTCGCCGCAAGGCACTATCCTCTATGTCTAACTTATGAGCAAGATCAATTTGTTTTAAACCCTTATCTTTTCTGAGTTTAACGATTTTTTCGCCCAATAGTATTTGAATTTGATCCTTGGTCATTAGTAGAATTAAACAGCCAAGCAATTTTCTAATATTTGGACAGAATAATCAGAACATATATGTTCGGTTGTGATATTTTTGTACTTTAGTGTTTGATATTGTAGTTATGATTAATAACCTAATAAATATGTTAACATGAAAAGGACAAAACTTCTATTGGCTGCACTTATTTTAGGATTCTTTGTTAGTTGTTCTAATGGTTCTAACAACTCTAACACTTCTACTACCTCAGAAACGGAAGAGGAGACAGTTACAAAGGATGAAAAAAAGGAGATACTACGGTTTCTAATGAGCGGTATATGGGTGAATGAGTATAATCTTACTGCTGAAATAGATCTTATGCGAGAAAATCCATTCTGGAAAGATAAATATGGTAATACCTATCACCTCGATATAGTTGCTTATGATTTAGAGAATCTAACGATTATCGCAAAAGAAAATAAGGGTACAAAGAGAGAAGACGGTGTAACGTTACATCTCCTAGATTTAGGAGATGGGACTTATGCTTTAACATGGAAGTATGATCAAGGTAAATTACTTTTTTGCAGTTTTGTTCGAAAACTTGATCGTTTTTTGGATTAGCACATACAAACATAACATTAGAAAAGCCCTCAACGTAAAATGTTAGAGGGTTTTTATTTTTGACATCATGAATAGTTGCTTGCCAAATAAAGAATTGAAACCAGCAGATAGTTGTGTAATCTGTGGGAGGTCTTGGTCTGTAGCGGGGAATATGATTGTTTCTCAAAATGCTAGGGGAGTAGGGCTATCAGGCACACCTATAGGAGGTGGAGGTAAGAAGAAGCAGTATAAAAGCCTACCCCTCAACCATACCAGAACTGAATTCATGGTTTTCTGGGGAGAAGCAGGGTTCTGGAATGAAATCTCTATGCAAAAGGCGGTGGAGGTGTATCTCAGGAATAGACACCCGTGGTTTTGTTCGTACTGTGGAAAGAGGACTTGTTCTGTTTGTGGCGAACCTCTAATTTTACCTGTGGGGTCGGATTATTTTTGCCACAAAGGTAAGGATATAGTACATTCACCGATACTTGCGGAAAATCTAGGATGTTCGAAGACTTATTGTTGTAGCAAAAGAAGAGTAATGTTAGTCAATCGGAGTTAAAAAGGAAGAAAATGAAAAGTCGATTGTTCTGTTCTTTGTTGGTACGTAATTTGGGTGTATCTTAGTTCTATTGTATAATAAAATGAGTTTATAAGTTTTGTATTTAAATGTATGGTAAACATGATTTATTCTCCATATAAAAAGAAACTTAACACATAATTAAATGGATTGTTCAGAATTAATAAATGTGATAAAAGAGTTAAAACCTTCAAAAGACTGGTGGGATTATTTAGTTTCAGCAATAACAGCTATTACAGGTATCTTAACGCTATTAGTTGCTTTGAGATTATTTAACAAATTCTCTTTTAAAAGAAATGTTCTTGAAAAACAATTAGAAACACTGTTTCGATTTGTTAACGTTTTGCAAAATTGGACAATAAGTATTGAAGGGAAAGGTCTAGAAGAGGAGTTTCCAATAATTGGATTTAGAATTAGATTCTTTGATTTCAAATTCAAAAAAACCGACCCTAATTATCGGATACTATTTATCCCTGAGAAACTTTTATTCACTTATGACTGGGAAGAACAAAATCCATTGAAAGGCTGGGAAAACAACCCTTTTCTTCCAAAAAGTATTGCTGAAAAGGTTAAACCATTTAATATTTCTTTTCCATATCCTGCGTATAAAGAAAGATTTGAAAAAGTAATTTTGATAGACCTTGACCCATTTGATGGGACAGTGAAAAGGGAAGAAAGAGGAAGAACAAATTACATACATAATCCTAGTGATATATGCTGTAAAGATTTTGAGTCATTTCATAAATTGTGTAATGACTTAATTGATGAAATTGAATCTTGGTTAAGAAAATACAATGCTGGCGATATAAACTTAAGGTGAATCTCAATATAGTAACCATAGTTATAGGTGATAAAAAATGGTTGATAACTCAGAACTCAACTTTAAGACTTAAGGCCATTGATTAAAAAAGATGAAGAAGATCCTTGTATACGGTAGAACGATTATCGAATTGATAGTATTACCTATGAGGGTAATCTATTTTTTCTGTATTAAACCGATCTTTATATATCTTGTTCGAAAGGAAATTAAATACGAAAGAGATAGGTATAAAAATCTTTTAGAGACATACAAAGAAAAATGTAAAGAGTATGATGATAACTGTGGGAAAACAGAAAGATTAACCAAAAAAATAAATAGATTAGAATCTGTTTTTGAATATCATAAGAACCTTAACATTGAAGTTAGTTATACAAAGAAACAGGAATTAGTTTTTATTTTTTTCAGCAATCTACAGGAATTTAATGTTTTCTATTTGTGTGGAATAAATGGATCTCATCAGAGCAATGATTGTAGAATTAGTCTAAGTAACGGTCTTGGTTATTTAAAGATTAATGACATAATATCAAATACTACCAATCGTGGATACGCAAGAACATTATTAGAGTTTACAATAAAAATGGCAAAAGAGTTTGGTGTGAAAAGGATTTTGGGTGATTTATCTTCTGTGGATTCGGAAAAATTTGATTGGTTAATTCCATTCTATGAATCAATAGGTTTCAAAACGAGGTTATTTGATGATAGAACGTCGAAGATGGATGGAGAAATAGAAATGACACTTTAAAAATATGAAGATGACAGAATTAAATGATAAGCAAATAAAGACTAGATGGATTGATGTAAAAAAACAGATCAGAGCACGTCAGTTATTGGCCTACAGAGTGGGGATTTCCCTCGATGATTGGGATAAGTATATGTATTCAGTTCCATCCGCAGCAGAAATCAACCGTATTTATGATGCAATACAGCAAGATAGAAAGAACAAAACTCTAAGAATAAAAGAAGCGTTATCGAGAATTGTGGGGTATCGAGAATCGAAAGAGTTTAGTCGAAAAAGTGGGGTTTCAGATACTGTAATTAGAGATATTATTGAAGGGAAGAAGGATATGGCAGGGTACGATGTAATAAATAGATTAGAATTATTTATCAATGCCGTTATTCCTGATTTTGAATTGTCGATAGAGAATCCTCTTACCATTAAAACATATACGCAAGAGTATATTGGTGCGATTGCTTCTAGTATAGATAAGGTTGCTGATAATATCAAACAATACTGTTACCGATTAACGGAATTAGCGCGTAAGATGGAAAAGGATAAAGATTGGAAGGGTAACGATATTGAACCCTCTTCAAATCTTGATCATAACATTAAAAGATTATCTGAGCTAAAAGATCAGATTGACACATATTGGGAGATGTACATTGATAGAAGAAAGTAGATCATGGATGTACGATAAGTAGTATGTGTTATATTAGTTTGCTGATATGTGACGGTTTGCAACCAGCATTAAAAATTTGCTAAGCAATAAGGGTGAATAGTTTTCTTGGAGCGATACTTATATTGAAGGGTTCTTACAAGAAAAATTGCGACAGGGGAAATAATATAATAATGAACATAACATAAACGCTATGAAGACAGAAATAAAGATATTGCAGAAGGAGTATGTTAAAATTGTAAAGAGGATAAGCATTGTTTCACAAAACCGATTTGATAACGACATTGTTATTGGTTATCTACTTTATGAGAGAAATTTCTCCCCAGATTACAGATTTGATTCAAAGCAGAATGAAGAAAAGGAGAGTTTTATCATAGGTCCTTACCCAAGACAAGAAGATTTCCCGAAGGATGAGTTGGATGATTTAGTATTGAAAATTGTATGCTCAAAGTATCCGAAATCACTTTTACATAACGTATTGCTTTTTTCGACCTCCGATGTGGCGATGATAGAAAATTGGACGAATAAACCTTGTGAACAACTTGAAATTAACATTGCCCCAGATTTTTCAGGGTATAACTTAGAAATGCTTTCAGGTCGAATGTTTACTCAGTATAGAAGAAAGGTGAATGTTTATGTAGATGGTTCATCAGAAATGATAAAGAATATTATTTTGTTTGGTCATTGTGATTTAAATAGACATGATCAAATTTACGATTTACTAGATAATCTGGTATTTCTCTAGTGGGTTGGAACTCTCATTTAAGGTTATTCCTAACTTGACTAATTAACGAAATGCCTTTGCCTAATATTCTGGTTCAGGTAACCTGAGATAACGTTCGACAGTTAGTTTATTTTTCAAGTTTTCATGCGTATAATATTATATGAGTCTTAATCATAAACATTATTGTAGAATGAAAAACTTGAACATTAGAGACTGTTTAGAGATCTTGCTAAAAGCGGATCATTACCTTCAAAATGGTTTGATCACGGTAGAGGAATTTTGGATGATGACGAAAGAGGCTGATGATGCATTGTGTGAAGCGAAAAAGGAACTTTTTGCGATGATGCAGACAGGGAAGAAATGGAAACTCCCATTTTTTGAGGCTGATTTGAGCGACTTGACCAATTCTTGATGTTTTGTTTTAAGGAAAGCCTCGGAGTGTAATGCTTCGAGGCTTTTTGCATATTCTTTCTCTCTTTTGCTTATCCTTTCTCGTTATTTGTAACCCAACTGTAACTGGTAAAAACTAAAAACCCCATGAAAACTATGTTCTCATGGGGTTTTGTAGTAGCGGGGACAGGACTCGAACCTGTGGCCTTTGGGTTATGAGCCCAACGAGCTACCAACTGCTCCACCCCGCAATCTAGTATGTTTGGTTTGTTACCGTCATTCCTTAATTGCGGTGCAAATATAGGGGCTGTATTTGGATTATGCAAATGATTGCACAAAAAAACTTTGAGGAAATAAGCCAAACCATTGATGTTAAGCCACAAAAAATGATTTTTTTTTTGTGGCTCGGGCATTATTCTCAAACTTCGATACGTTTTTCACTAAAA
Source organism: Bacteroidales bacterium UBA5206 (assembly GCA_002412705.1). Taxonomy (GTDB): domain Bacteria; phylum Bacteroidota; class Bacteroidia; order Bacteroidales; family Tenuifilaceae; genus UBA5206. The sequence goes on from DHVO01000165.1 coordinate 42,429, forward strand.
ACGGCTGTAAAAATGTTTGCATTAATGTTTAAAACGAATGCTAATGTTGATTTTCATTGCTGGTAGTTTCTTCAAAAAACAGCTATCTTTGGGCAATTCATATTGGAAAAATGGCTGAAAATAAGAAGAAGAGATACATAAACAAGCTTAAAAGTAAGTATCGCCTAAGCATCTATAACGACCAAACATTCGAAGAGGTTTGGGTTATGCGCTTATCGCGCCTAAATGTGATTGCCCTACTGGGAGGCACAGCGCTATTTATTATAGCAATGGTAACCATACTTATTGCGTTTACTCCAATTCGAGAGTTTATTCCAGGCTATCCCGATGGGAATACCCGTCGTACCATTGTGCACAACGCCCTTAGAGCCGACTCTCTAGAACGCAAAATAGCCCAGTGGGAAACTTACCTTAGCCACCTAAAGGTGGTTATTAACGGCGGTGAGCTGCAGCTAGTTGGTGAGGTTAAGGATACCGTGGCTCGTAACAAGGATATTAAGTTTACCCGTTCTGTTGAGGACTCGCTGCTTAGGGCGCAAATAGAGGAGGAGGAGCTTTACAACTTATCGGTATATGACGATAAGAGCGGATCGACCGACTTCTCCAGCAAGCTCTTTATTGCTCCGGTTAAGGGAGTGGTAACAAACTCATTTGATGAGAAACAGGGCCATTTTGGAACCGATTTGGTTGCCTCGCCCAACGAGGTAGTTGTTGCTGTGGCCGATGGCGTTGTTACCCTATCGTCGTGGACTCTCGATACAGGCTTTGTTATTCAGCTTCAGCACGACGGTAACCTATTATCGGTTTATAAGCATAACAGCAAGCTGCTAAAGAAACAGGGAGCCCGAGTTAAAGCTGGTGAGGCCATTGCCATTATTGGAAACTCTGGGGAGCTAAGCACTGGTCCACACCTCCATTTCGAGATGTGGTACAACGGAACTCCTGTAAATCCAGAGAAGTACATTGTTTTCTAAGCCCTTTGCTACATCTCCTCAAGTTTTACCGTAATACTTTACCGTGAAAAGGAAAATTGCCATTTTGGGTTCTACTGGTTCTATTGGAACCCAAGCATTAGATGTTATTTCAAATAACCCCGATCTTTTTCAGGTTGAGGTTCTCACCGCAAACAATCGGGTCGATTTACTCATAGATCAGGCAAAGAAGTACGAGCCCAACGCCGTAGTTATTGCCAATACCTCAAAATATCAGCTGGTTAAGGATGCGCTTTCGCACCTCGACATTAAGGTTTACGCGGGTAACGATGCCATTGCGCAAATTGTAGAGATGGATAGCATCGATATGGTGCTTACCGCCATGGTTGGGTACTCTGGCTTGGAGCCAACCGTAAATGCAATAAAGGCCAAAAAGGCCATAGCATTGGCCAACAAGGAAACGCTTGTTGTTGCTGGTGAACTGGTTATGGGGTTAGCCAATGAGTATAGAACGCCAATTATCCCTGTCGATTCAGAGCATTCCGCTGTATTCCAATGCTTAGTGGGAGAACCTAGCCCTGTTGATAAGGTTATTCTAACAGCATCGGGTGGACCTTTTAGGGGTTACAACAAAACCCAGCTGGAAGGTGTTACTAGAGCCGATGCCCTAAACCATCCCAATTGGTGTATGGGGGCAAAAATCACCATAGACTCGGCAACTCTCATGAATAAGGGCTTTGAGGTAATAGAGGCGGGTTGGCTTTTTGGCCTGAGCCCAGAGCAAATTGAGGTGGTGGTGCATCCACAATCCATTATCCACTCCATGGTTCAGTTTGAGGATGGTTCTGTAAAGGCGCAACTTGGGTTACCCGATATGCGCTTACCCATACAGTACGCATTCTCGTTCCCGCATAGAATAAAGAACGATTTTCAGAAGTTTAGCTTTGCTAACTATCCAAACCTCACCTTTGAGCAGCCCAATACCGAGCTGTTTCCATGCCTTTCCCTTGCTTGGGAGGCCATGGCAGCAGGTGGAAATACGCCCTGCGTGCTAAACGCCGCAAACGAGGTGGTGGTTGATGCATTTTTAAACGACAGAATACGCTTTGTACAAATACCCCAAATTATTGAGCAAACTATTGGAAGGGTATCGTACCAAGCAAAGCCATCGCTTAGCGATTATAAGGAAACCGATGCCGAAGCCCGCGCCATTGCTTTGGAATATGTAAATAACGCAACCCTATAGCCATTATGGAAATACTAGTAAAAGCCGGACAATTCTTTTTGAGCCTATCCATTCTTATTGTTCTTCATGAGTTTGGACACTTTGCCTTTGCCAAGCTTTTCAAAACAAGAGTTGAGAAGTTTTACCTGTTCTTCAACCCTTGGTTCTCCCTTTTTAAGTTTAAAAAGGGCGATACGGAGTACGGCATGGGGTGGCTACCTCTTGGGGGGTACGTTAAAATATCGGGGATGATTGATGAGTCCATGGATAAGGAGCAGATGAAACAGCCTGCCCAGCCATGGGAGTTCAGAGCAAAACCAGCATGGCAGCGTATGCTTATTATGGCCGGTGGGGTTATGGTTAACTTCATTTTGGCACTTTTTATATA
>DHVO01000165.1:45011-60442 GCA_002412705.1 Bacteroidales bacterium UBA5206
GATGGTAGGGAAGTGGAGAAGTTCCACCAAATTGTGCCTGAGCTGCTACTTGAGGATGCCGGGTGGATAATGGTTGAGCGTAACGGTGAACAGCTAAAAATTGATATCCCCGATACGGTAATCCACAAGCTTCTTAAAGCTCCGCTACTTTTTGCACCTCGTACCCCATTTGTTGTTGAGGCGGTTGTTGAGGGTTCTGCTGCCGAAAAGGCTGGCGTTAAACCTTTGGATTCCCTTGTGGCCATTAATGGAGTGCCCACTATCTTTTTTGATGAGTTTCGCTCGGCCATTTCACAGGCGAAGGGCGATACCGTTAGCTTTGCCGTTGTTCGTAGCGGCCAGCAGGTGGATCTCTCGGTTGTAGTTCCAGAAACGGGGCAAATAGGCGTTTATACCATGCGCAACTGGGCTCGATACTTCAATATACGGAACCAGGAGTACACGTTTGTGGAGTCTATTCCTGCAGGCATCGATAGGGGTGTTAGCACCCTTTCGGGCTATGTTAAGCAGCTAAGGCTTATATTTAAACCGGGAACCAAGGCTTACGAGTCGGTTGGTGGATTTATTACTATTGGTAGTATTTTCCCTGGAGTGTGGAACTGGCGCGACTTCTGGAGCCTTACCGCATTCCTTTCCATAGTGCTTGCCTTTATGAACTTTTTACCAATTCCTGCACTAGATGGAGGCCACTTTGTTTTCTTAGTGTTCGAAATGGTTACTGGTCGTAAGCCTAGTGATAAGTTTTTGGAGTATGTTCAAATTGCCGGGATGATAATCCTGTTCTCACTCCTAATTTTTGCTAACCTTAACGATGTAATTAAACTTTTTAGGTAACAGCACCTCTTAGTTATTGATGTTTATGTACCTTTATTGCAATATTTATATAGGTCTAAGCATCGGTTCTTAAGTTGTGACAAATATAATACTCTAAGGTTATGACAAGTGCATTTGTAATTGCTGGGGCAATTGGTGGATGGGAACTTATTGTTGTTGTGGTTATTGTATTGCTTCTTTTTGGCGGTCGTAAAATCCCTGAGCTAATGCGAGGCCTAGGACAGGGAATTGGCGAGTTTAAGAAGGGAATGCGCGATGGCGATGAGAACGAGAAAAAGGAGTCCAAGGAACCAAAGTAAAGAACAAGTAGTTGTTACACAAATACCTATCTTTTTGCACTAAGCTGGCGGTGTTGTTCTATGCATTTAGCCAGTTTCATTTTATAGCCTATTCTGGAGAGGTTAACCCACCAACTGCTAAGGATAGGGTTGTTGAAGCCATGGATAGCCTTAAGTATCTTGGTGTGTTTCCCGATTCGTTAAGCGTATCGGCCAAAGGAACCGATAACCTCCCCGACTTGGCCTATGAGTATAAGCTAGCAGCCATTGATGCATACTCGCCCATCGATTTTGATTACAACCAGCACGTGCGTCGCTATATTAGCATTTACGCCACAGAACGTCCAGGACAAGTTTCTCAAATGCTGGGCCTATCAAAATACTACTTTCCCCTTTTCGATGAGTACCTAGATAAGTACCAGCTACCATTGGAGCTTAAGTACCTATCGGTAGTAGAGTCGGCACTAAACCCTTTAGCCGTTAGCACTAGTGGAGCCGTTGGCCTTTGGCAGTTTAAAATCAACTCGGGTAAAATGTTCGATTTGGAGGTTAACTCCTATGTTGACGACCGCATGGATCCCGATAAGTCAACTGAGGCTGCGTGTAAGTACCTACTCTACCTTTACCGGATATTTAACGATTGGCACCTTGCCTTAGCCGCATACAACACAGGTCCAGGTGCGGTTAGGAATGCCATTCAGCGTTCGGGTGGAGAAACAAATTTCTGGAAGCTATATCCGCATTTGCCAGAGGTTGCCCAGAATTATGTTTCGGCATTTATTGCTGCTGCCTATATCATGAACAACTATGCCGACCATGGTATTGAACCAGCAGAACCAATTGTAAACTATATGGAAACCGATACCGTTGCCGTACGAAAACCCTTGTCGCTAAGGGTTGTTTCGCAAAGGCTAAATATTGGTATCGATCTACTCCGCTTTCTAAACCCAACCTTTAGGCGCGATTATGTTCCTGCCGGAGAGCGTATCTACTACCTTCGACTGCCTAGTGAGCTCACAAAATCGTTTATCGGACAGGAAGAGAGCTTATACGCCCAGCCCGAAAGCAAGAAGAGCTACCATGATGTTGTGCAAAATGCAGGTTCAACAAAGAACAAGGTCAAGATTTTTCACAGGGTTAGAAGTGGTGAGTATCTTCATAAAATATCCATGAAGTATGGCTGTACAACCGACGATTTAATTGCCTGGAACCCCAACTCGGGCACAGAGCTTTCTGTTGGACAAATTCTTACCGTTTGGGTCGATAAGTTTACCTATAATAGGCTCAGCAAATCAATGGAGATTGATAGTATTCCTGCAAATTAGCAATCGGTAAAACATTCTGTTTTTGAGATGGCTCTATGACAAGTGCTTTTGCAAAGAGTATCACTTTGCCCTAAGCATATCCGCTCTATAAAGCAATTCTTAGTCGATATTTTAAGGGCTACCACTAATAGATGTGAATTGAGAGCCCATTTCTGGAGCCGGTTCTATAGGAAATTGTCATAAAATGCTGGGTTAACAGGAATATTGTGCGATTGCAATTCCCTTTTGCTAAGTTTGTAATGGTGGACAGTGACGTTAGCATATACTCCCAGTTGGTTTATTTCCTGAAACGTTATAGTTCACCGTGTTTGTTTCTCTATATATTAAACCTTAATTTTGGGTTACCTTTTATGGAATTTCTATGTAACGATACTCTACTAAGTAGAAAACCATTCCCAAGTAGTAAATAAAATCGACATAAGATGAAAAAAATAGTAGTAATTGTTGGTATTCTGGCTCTTGCATTGGCAACAATAAGCTCATGCAAAAAGGGTAGCCAGGGCAAACGTTCCTTTCTACCCAATGTAACGGGTAGGGCAGGTGAGGTTTTAGTGGTGCTTCCACGCGATTTAAAGAACGATACCATTACTGGAACCTTTAGGTCAATTCTTGGCGATGACTACCCTTTCCTTCCTCAGTCGGAACCTATGTTTGATATGATTTTTGTGCCCAGCGAGAACTTTGGCGATATATTTAGGTCGCATAGGAACATTGTGTACACCAAGGTCGATAAGTCCGTTACAAAGTCTCAAATTACCGTGCAGCGCGATGTTTGGGCTTCGCCACAAACGGTTATCTCCTTCTCAAGCCCAACATGGGACAGCCTTCGCTTATTTGTTATGGAGCAAAAGGAGAATTTTATTAAGTACCTTGAGCAGGCAGAGCGCGACAGGATTGTTCAAAATGCCATGCAGTACGAAGCAACTGGTACTCGTGAGTTTTTAAAAAAGAAGTTTGGAGTATCGTTATACCTACCCAAGGGCTATAGAATAAACCTTGATACCACCAACTTTGCTTGGATTAGCCATGAGACCCCAGAGATTAGTCAAGGGGTGCTGGTTTACGAATTCCCTTATACCGATGCTAATACCTTTACATCGGAGTACCTAGTTGAACGTAGGAACGAGTTTGTTGGTAAGTTTATACCTGGTCCCACTAGCGGTAGCTACATGATTACTAGCACCTTTTTCCCTCCTCAGTACACACCTTTAATGTACAAGAACAGGTACTTTGGACAGATTCGTGGGTTGTGGGATGTACATAAGCATCCAATGGGAGGCCCTTACATTAGCCTCGTTACGTTGGATGAGGCCAAGAATAGGATTATTGTTGTAGAGGGGTTTGTTTACGCTCCTGGCAAGCAAAAACGCAACTACCTTCGCCAGTTGGAGGCAGTGCTATTCACCTTTGCTTTCGAAAAGCCAGAAAACGATAAGTAGAAGAATACATAGTACCATAAAAAACGCCTTGAGGATGCTCCCCAAGGCGTTTTTTTATAGTGTAATACGAGTTGTTAATCGTCCAAGTCGGCGGAGCTGCTAGATGAAGATGAGGTTGCTGCTCTAATTACACCTCGTTTAGAGTTGCGAATAAAGCCAACAATTTCATCCCTCTCAGGAGAATGAGGAACCTCTTGTTCTATCTTCTCAAGAGCTTGCGATACGTTAAGACCCTTGTTGTAAAGGATACGATATATCTCGTGAATCTCTGCAATTTTTTCTGGAGAGAAGTTACGTCTGCGTAACCCAATGGAGTTTAAGCCGGCAAAAACCAAAGGCTCACGTCCTGCGGTAACATAAGGGGGAACATCCTTGTTAACCTTGGAGCCACCCTGAATAATTACGTGAGAACCAATGTGCTCAAACTGATGAACAAGAATGCCACCAGAAAGGATGGCAAAGTCGTCAATCTCCACCTCGCCAGCAAGCTGGGTGCTATTGCCAAGAATAATCCTATCGCCAAGTACGCAGTCGTGTGCAACATGAACGTATGCCATAAGAAGACATCCGCTGCCAACCTTGGTAAAACCACGCGATGCAGTACCTCTGTTTACGGTTACAAACTCCCTAAGAGTGGTGTTATCGCCAATAATTGCGGTGGTTTTTTCACCCTTAAACTTTAAGTCCTGAGGGATACCAGAAACTACCGCACCAGAATGAATTTTACAATTTTTTCCAATACGTGCGCCATCAAGAACGCTTACGTTAGGTCCAATATAAGTGCCTTCTCCAATTTCAACATCACCGGCAATGTATGCAAAAGGCTCAATAACAACATCTTTGCCTAATTTTGCATCGGGATGAACATATGCTAAAGGGGATACGCTCATACTTACTTTGTTTTTGTGATTTGTGCCATTAATTCGCCTTCCATAACAAGTTGATCGCCAACAAATGCTTGTCCGTACATGTTAGCAATTCCTCTACGAATAGGCTCAATAAGTTCCATTCTGAATATAAGGGTATCGCCAGGAACAACCTTACGCTTAAACTTAACCCTGTCTATTTTAAGGAAGTAGGTAGAGTAGTTCTCGGGGTCTGGAACTGTGTTTAGTACAAGAATACCTCCAACTTGTGCCATTGCTTCTATTTGCAGCACGCCTGGCATTACCGGTTCGTTGGGGAAGTGCCCAACAAAGAAACCCTCGTTCATGGTAACGTTTTTCAAACCAACAACGCTGGTCTCGTCCATGCTAAGGATTTTGTCAACAAGTAGGAATGGTGGGCGGTGTGGTAGCACATTCTGTATTTGCAGAATGTTAAGCAATGGCTGCGCATTAGGGTTAACCACTGGTATATTAGGCTTATTAGCCTCTTTGCGTGCCTGTTTGCGAATTATTTTAGCAAATTCGGTATTTGCGTGATGTCCTGGGCGAACGCCAATTACTTTACCCTTAATTCTGCGTCCAACAAGGGCTAGGTCGCCAACCATATCAAGCAGTTTATGTCTTGCTGGCTCGTTGGAGAATCGTAGGTCTAGGTTGTTAAGAATTCCTTCAGGCTTAATCTGGATGTGCGGCTTGTTAAACAGGTCTGCAATTCTATCCAGTTCAATTTGAGGAACTTCTTTCTCCATTATCACAATGGCATTCTCTAAGTCTCCACCTTTAATAAGGTTGTTCTTGAGAAGGAACTCCAGCTCATGGAAAAAGACGAAGGTGCGGCAAGCTGAAACCTCTTCGGTGAAGTTCTTAAGGGAGTTCAACTTTGCATACTGGTACCCTAAAATCCTTGAGTTGTAGTCAATGTGTACATCAAGGCTAAAGGTTTCATCGGGGTATGCAATAATCTCAATGTTATTCTTTGGATCGGTGTAAACAATCTTCTCCTTAATAACATAGAACTCCCTGTTAGCATCTTGCTCAACGGTTCCAATTTTGTTAATGGCCTCAACAAAGTATCTTGAGCTCCCATCCATAATTGGCATCTCGGGACCGTCAACCTGAATAACAGCGTTGTCAACGTCGCAACCCATAAGTGCGGCCATAACGTGCTCAATTGTGCTCACTTTTGCACCGTTGTGCTCAATGGTTGTTCCTCTAGATGTATCTACAACATTATCGGCAATGGCCTCAATAATTGGCTTTTCGGGAAGGTCAACTCGCTGAAAAACAAAACCAGTAGACTCCTCAGCAGGGTTTATAGTTAGGGTAACATCAACACCTGTATGGAGACCTTTGCCTTTAAGCACAACTGGTTTGGCAAGCGTTCTCTGTTTCTCTAATGACATATTTACTTTGTTCTTCTTATTAACATACAAAAGGGAATGCTTTGGTAAACATTCCCATTTAGCTATTCCGATATAGCGTCTAAACGTCGTTTTATACCATCAATCTCTTTTCGAATTTCGGGGAAATTTCTGAAAAGAACAAAAGACCGATGAAATTGTCCTGCGCTCATGGCTGGCGAGCCTATTAGCACTTCGCCAGGTTTCTTTACTGAGTTTGAGATACCTGTTTGAGCAGATAGTTTAACTCCATCGGCAATACTTATGTGGCCAATAATACCAACTTGGCCGCCAAACATACAGTTTTTGCCAATTTTGGTTGAGCCTGCAATGCCGGTTTGAGCCGCAATAACGGTATTCTCGCCAACATCCACGTTGTGGGCAATTTGAATAAGGTTATCGAGCTTAGCCCCTTTACGTATAAGGGTTGAGCCCATGGTTGCCCTATCGATGGTAGTGTTTGCACCAACCTCAACAAAGTCCTCAAGTACCACGTTACCAATCTGGGGTATTTTGTGGTAGCTACCATCGGGTTGCGGAGCAAAGCCAAAACCATCGGAACCAATTACTGCTCCTGCGTGAACTATACAGTTATTACCTATAACACACTCGTCGTAAATCTTTACCCCAGCGTAAATGGTGCAGTTGTCGCCAACTTTTGCATTATCGCCAATGTAGCTGTTGGGGTATATCTTGGTGTTTTTTCCTATGGTTACGTTTTCTCCAATGTAAGCAAAGGCTCCAATGTATGCATCCTCGCCAATTTTTGCCGATTCCTCAATGGCTGCCTGCTTGTGTATGCCTGTTTTTGCTCCTTTTGCTTGGTTTACCAAATCTAGCAGCTTGGCAAAAGACTCGTAAGCGTTGGGAACTCTAATTAAAGTACAGCTAACCTCTTGCTCCAAAACCAAGTCGCTATTTACAAGTACAACCGACGATTGTGTTTCGTAGATGTACTTTTCGTACTTTGGATTAGAGAGGAATGAGAGGGCACCAGGCTTTCCCTCCTCTATTTTTGCAACTGTATTTACCTTAATATCAGGATTGCCTTCAACTTGTCCTCCAAGAAATGTTGCAATCGCCTGGGCAGAAAATTCCATATTTAGCTGAAATTTAAATTTGCGACAAAACTAACTATTTAAATTAATTTACTCTAAGCTCTTTGGGGTAGCAAAAGAAATATTTTTTCACTTCCTTGGACAAAACCTGTGTATTTAGCATGTCCGAGGCCTCTGTTATCTCTACCAAATCGCCGTTATTGTAAAGGATTTTAATAGATTCGTCGGAGGAGCAGTAGGCGTTATTGCTAACAGAGTTGGAGTAAACAAAAAAGTCGATATAATTGGCAATGCTTGGGTTGAGCCTAGCCACCTCTCGTTTGGTCTCCTCTATCCTATTTATATCAAAAGGGGCGTTCCTATACTCAATTTTAAGCAGTTTCCTATTCCATAGCATTTGCGCAAGGGCCGATAGCACGGGGTCGCTATGGGTTGCCCATTGCTTTATGGCAACCATAATATCGTTATCGTCGATATTGGCAAAGTGTAGGAGTGCTTGTGGTGGTGCTGATTGGTTGTTGGTGGCAAAGAAATCGGATTCCGTTACGCTATTGGAAAGAAAGTAGTTTAGCGATGGTGTGCAAAATAGCTGCTGATTATCCTGTGCCAGCTCGCGAGCTCGTTGCAATAGGCGTATTAGCATTTGGTCGGCTACAACCACTGTTTTGTGCAGGTAAACTTGCCAGTACATAAGCCTGCGGGCTATTAGAAACTTCTCTATGGAGTAAATTCCCTTTGCCTCAACCACCAGCTCATCGTTCTTGGTATCCAACATCTTAATAATTCTCTCAGAGCCAATTGTACCCTCGGTTACGCCAGAAAAAAAGCTATCGCGGCGCAGGTAGTCTAGCCTATCCATATCTAGCTGGCTCGATACCAGCTGGTGGAGAAATCGCTTATGGTAGGTGTCTTCAAAAACGCTAATAGCCAGAGTTAGCTTCCCATTCATTTGCTTGTTTAGCTCAGCCATAAAGCTGCGGCTAATGGCCTCGTGGTTCACGTTTTGTGCTATGCTGTACTCCAGCGAGTGCGAGAAAGGGCCATGGCCAATGTCGTGTAGCAGAATGGCCACGGTTGCAGCTTCTGCTTCTTGATCGGTAATATGGTGTCCTTTGGAACGTAGCACCGAAATTGCCGAACTCATTAGATGAACGGCACCCAGCGCGTGCTGAAAACGGGTATGGTTTGCACCAGGATAAACCAAGTACGTTAACCCCAGCTGCCTAATGTTGCGCAGGCGTTGGAAGAACGGATGCTCTATAAGGTCGAAAACAAGCGGGTGCTGGATGTTAATAAACCCATGCACAGGATCGTTTACAATTTTCTTTTTGTTGGTAAAGTCCATGGTAAGCAAGTAATAGGTGGTAAATATACGATATTACTATACACCATTGGACCTAAAAACTGATTTTGGGTATTCTTACATGATTGTAACGGTATAGAAGGCTTCCAATATATTGTTTTCTCGTGGAATATTAATGTAGTAATTATACATAAAAAGCCGGAGCCGTAGCCCCCGCTTATGCTGCTTAGTCACCAAAATCCGCCTCAGTTTTCCTTTGCCGCAGCTCTTCTTTTTTTAGGGAGGGGATTTCCCCGGCCAGTATCTCGCCAAAGGTGGTTTCAATGCCAAAGCCACCACTTAGCTTCACACTGGTTCTGCGTATGGGCACAAAGGTGAAGCGCGCCTTAATTAGCTCCTCCATGTTGTATAGCTCATCGGTGGTAACCAGCGTTGTGGTATCCAAACTAAAGGATATCATCAGTATTTTTCCGTTCTGGTCAAGCCTAAAGCTAATTCCAAATTGCTCGTTCCTTCCCGCAAGGGTTCTCACCTTCTCCATGCCTATGGCCTCCCGCACCAAGTTGACGAACACGTTGTGTACATCTGTTTTGTAACCGAGGTAACTCATGTCGATACCAAACCATCCAGGGTATTCGTTCAAAATCATTTCTTCGTTATACCTTGTTCCAATATACAGAGCTTGATTACTTGCCTTGTACTTGTAGCATCGGTAGTTATCTTTGGCTCCAGGAACAATTGATTCAACGGTTCTGTACTCAGGTGGGAAGTCCTCCTCGTTTTGTGCATTGGCAGAAAATAGACAAAAGGTTAAGATTGGGAGTAAAACTATATCCCTAACTATTCTACTTGTTCTCATGGTTAATAATTGTTTTTGCATTGGTTAAGTAGCTTATTCACTTGCTCCCTTTTGTATAGTTGCTCTTGCTGTATGCTAATGTAGTAATATGTGTTAAAACGGGAGCCGTAGCCCCCGCTTCTACCGCTTAGTCTCCAAAATCCGCCTCTGTTTCCCTCTGCCGCAGCTCTTTCCTTTTTAGGGAGGGAATCTCCCCAGTCAGTATCTCACTAAAGGTTGTTCTAATGCCAAAGCCACCCCTTAGCTTCACGCTGGTTCTGCGTATGGGCACAAAGGAGAAGCGCACCTTAATCAGCTCCTCCATAGTGTATAGTTCATCGGTGGTAATCAGCGTTGTTGTATCCAACCAAAAGTATATCATCAGTATTTTTCCGTTTTGGTCAAGGTCGAAGCCCACGTAGAGCTGCTCGTTCCTGCCCGCAAGGGTTCTCACCTTCTCCATGCCTACGGCCTCTCTTACTATACCAACAAACACATCGTGTACGTTGGTCTTATAACCAAGGAAGCCCAAGTCAACATCAATGTAGCTGGGGTACTCGTTCAAAATAGCCTCTTGGTTATACCTTGTTCCAATAAACGTAGCCAGATTACTTGCTTTATACTTGTAGCATCGGTAGTTATCTTTGACTCCAGGAACAATTGATTCCACGGTTCTGTACTCAGGTGGGAAGTCCTCCTCGTTTTGTGCATTGGCAGTATATAGACAAAAGGTTAAGACATGTAGTAAAACTATATTCCTAACTATTCTACTTGTTTTCATAGTTATTAATTGTTTTTGCATTTGGTTAGCAGACTATTTACCGTACTAGGAAAAGAGTTTGTGCCTGTGGGTAGTTCACTGTACCTTTTACTCTTCGCCATAAGTAGTTTTGTCCATAGGGTGCAATAGCTTCTATTCTCCGCAGTAAAGCCGTTCTCATATATTGACTTTACCCAATCATAGTATTTTTTACGAGTTTCGGGAGATAAATGAAATGATCCTGTTAGTCCGTCTACATCCATCCCCATAGAAACCAGATATAGGTCAACCAAAAGCCATGCCTCAAATTCAGCGGCTTGCGTGTACTCAATGTTGGGATTCTGTTGGAACTGGTAAGCGTGCATCAGCTCATGTAGCAGAGTGGTTGTATTTATTGTCGCATCGCTATCAAATTTCATAATTCCGTCTTTATTAATGGCTGCATCCCCATCTGCTAAAGGGGTTATCTTTATGGTTAGCCCGGAGTACCACGTAGCGTCATAAATAGTTTTTCCCAAGCAAGGGCCATTCTTAAGGTTCTCTTCGCCCTTTTGAAGTTTTTCAATCGCATTGGGACTAAGTCCTGTGGTGTTGGGTGTTTTGGGGGTAATTGGATTGGTGGGTGTGGTGCCTCCGCCACCACCACCAGGTTCGCTGTACCCCCCAGAGCCGCTACCCCCTAACCCAATATCCATAGTTGGTTTATATACCATTTTGGTTGAGCAGGATGTATATGAATTTGTCCAGGTTTTGCCTCCGTTAATGGAAGTCATTGTTATCCAACAGCTTTCTACTGTTTCAAATCCTTTGCTTAATTGTTTAACAGGCTCTGTTTTTCGGCTGCTATACTCCTTGTTGGGGAACAGTGAGCACTGGTAGTGCAGCGCAAAGTCGGCAATTAGGGTGTCGGGGCTATTGGCCTCAAAAATTTTTAGCAGCAGGGAGGAGTCCTGTTCTACGAACATAAACACTGCGCTTACAGAGTCGGCTCCCAGGCAAACGGGAACAACAAGGAACGGCTCCGACTTGGCTGTGGAAGCCCGCTGTACCTGCCAGTTTGGCTGTCCGTACCTGCTGGCCAGGTCAAAGATTAGCCCCGTTGAGTCGTTAACGGCGAGTAGCCGTTCCACCACCTTGTCGCGGAATCCATTGCTTTTGCGTTTATAGCTCTCAAAGAACTGGTTAAGCACCTGCTGCTGCCCGGGTGGTTGGCTGCTGGGTTGGTGCACCTCTTCCTGCTCGCAGCTAAACACCAGCAGGAGTAGAGCCACCCCAAGCAAGGCAAGTAGCCTATTGTTGGGGCGGAGAAGTTTGTAAATCATAAAAAAAGGGTTTTGGTTAGTTGTAGCGCTAATATAGCAAACATGGGTAAATTGAAAAAAAAATATTTTGGGCAAAGTGAAACTCTGCCGCTGTTTGTTTCTGGAACTATGACTTGCCAACTCGTTTTTGCATAACGTAACTGTTTGCCAATAGTTTTTTTATTGAGATTAAGCCAGATTGTAAGAGAATGAATCTTCCTTTTCCACATTTTTAGCACTAACTATAAACCGTTTTTTGACTACTTCTTTAATTTTCAGACAAATATTTTTGAGGGAATAATATATTTTCCTACTTTTGCATCGGCAAAGGAGCAAGAAGTGCAGGGGACAGTGTCCCCTGTTTTGTTACCCGGACATATCAGTATGATACAGAAAGAAAAAATAGAAAGTTTAGTTGAGCAGCACATTGCCGGAACCGACATCTTTATTGTTGAGGTTGCGGTGAGTGTGGCTAATCATATTTCGGTGGTGCTTGATGCAGACTCTAGCATAACCATTGATAAATGTGTGGAAATAAGCCGGCTTATAGAGGGAAGTCTCGACCGCGAAGCAGAGGATTTTGAGTTAGAAGTATCCTCGGCAGGCTTGGGATTGCCCTTGGTGCTAACCAGGCAGTACATCAAGAACATCGGACAGGATGTTGAGGTGCTCCTGCTAAGCGGCCTAAAACAAAAAGGCAAGTTGGTAGCGGCCAACGAGGAGGGTTTCTCAATTGAGGAAACCAAAAAGATGCTTGTAGAGGGTAAAAAGCGCAAGCAAGACGTTACCCTTACGCACCAGTTTGCCTACAACGAAGTGAAAACAACAAGAATAGTAATCGCATTCCGATAAGTATTGTAAATTTTAGGTACAATGGAAAACCTGAATCTGATCGACACGTTTGCCGAGTTTAAAGAGCTAAAAAACATTGATAGGCCCACCATGATGAGTGTGCTTGAAGATGTTTTTAGAAACATGCTAATTAAGATGTACGGCTCTGATGATAACTATGATATTATCATCAATATCGACAAAGGCGACTTTGAAATATGGCGAAATCGCGAGGTGGTTGAAGACGGCATGGTAGATGATCCTAACAGGCAGATTTCCCTCTCGGAAGCAAAACGCATTGACGACGACTACGAAGTGGGAGAAGAGGTAACCGACGAGGTTAAGCTTATCGACTTTGGGCGCCGCGCCATCCTTGCTCTTAGGCAAAACCTAACGGCACGTATCCTTGAGCTTGAGAAGAACAACGTTTACAACAAGTACAAGGATCGTATTGGCGATATCATTACAGGAGAGGTATATCAGGTTTGGAAAAAGGAGATACTTGTGCTTGACGATGAGAACAACGAGCTAATCCTGCCCAAAACGGAGCAAATACCATCAGACTATTTCCGCAAGGGTGACGCAATACGTGCCGTTGTGGTTAGGGTTGAGATGCGCAATAACTCGCCGCTAATCATCCTGTCTAGAACATCGCCAGTATTCCTTGAGCGCCTATTTGAGCTTGAAGTTCCCGAAATTTTCGATGGCCTAATCACCATTAAGAAAATAGTACGTATGCCAGGCGAACGCGCCAAAGTGGCAGTAGAGTCGTACGACGAAAGAATTGACCCAGTTGGAGCATGTGTGGGTATGAAGGGTAGCCGTATTCACGGCATCGTTCGTGAGCTACGCAATGAGAACATTGACGTAATTAACTACACAAACAATCTCCAGCTTTACATTACCCGCGCTTTAAGCCCTGCAAAAATCTCATCCATCAAGATTGATGATGAGAACAAACGGGCCGACGTTTACCTTAAGCCCAACGAAGTATCGCTGGCCATTGGTAAAGGTGGGTTTAACATCAAGCTGGCTAGCCAGCTAACCGGCTACGAAATTGACGTTTACCGCGAAACCGATGTAGAGGACGAGGAAGACGTTAACCTAGATGAATTCTCTGACGAGATTGATAGCTGGATTATTGATACACTAAAGGGTATTGGATGCGATACAGCAAAGAGCGTACTCGAAATTCCGTTTAGCGAACTGGTTAAACGAACCGACTTAGAGGACGAGACTGTTCGTGAGGTGCTTAGAATTTTGAAATCGGAATTTGAATAGTAAACCCTTTAGCTTAGATTTGCACCTGTATTTTTTAACAACGCAACGGTAATTACCTGGTATGGCAAAAGAGGAAAAAGCATTAAGACTAAGTAAACTGGCTCGGGAGTTCAATCTGGGAATCTCTACTATTGTGGAGTTCCTTCATAAGAAGGGACACGACATTCCTAGCGATCCTAACTCAAAGGTTACACCCGACCTTTACAACCTTTTAGCCAAAGAATTTGGAGCTGAGGTGAACCTTAAAAAGGAGAGCCAAAAGGTTAGTCTGAAAATTCTTCGGGAGAAGAAGGAAGCCATCTCAATTGATGATGTCGAAAAAGAGCAACCCGACGACGACGTGGATACATCGGATGCCGACGACGAAGTTATTATTAAGAACGTTAAGCCTAGCAGCAAACCTGCCGAGGTTGTAACGGAAACCCCAACCATTGATATAAAGGTTAAGGGTAAAATCGATCTTGATGCCCTTTCGGGTAAAAAGCCTGCCCCTAAAAAGGAGGCTGAACCTGCGCCTAAGCCAGAGCCTGTTGCCGAGAAGGTACAGCCAGCTGTGGAGCAACCCGCTAAGGAAGAGCCCAAGCCCATTGCCCAAGAACCTGCTGAGCCTGCCAAACCAGAGACGGTGGCCGAACAAGAAAAGCCAGAAGAGAAACCCGTTGTTAAAGAACAGGAAGCCAAAGAGGATACTTCCAGCAAAAACGTAGAGCATATCAAAACGAATGTACATGTTGAACCTCCCAAAGTTGTGGGTAAGGTCGATCTAGAGAACATCTCGAACAAGCAGAAGCACGAGAAGAAACATGCAGAGAAAAAGGATAAAACCCGTGAGGACATTCCTTTACGCAAAGCAGAAAAAGCCAACGAAGAGCCTAAGCAACGCCCTGTAGCGCAGCAACCTGCTGCCGAAAAGGAGACCGTAGAGCCAACAGGTAACGACGAGGTTATTTTCCGCCAAAACGTGCAAAAGCTATCGGGTCCTACCGTTGTTGGAAAAATCGACCTTGAAGCCCTGGAGCCTAAGCGCAAACCAGTAGCTTCGTCGTCCGATAACAATGGCGATAAGAACAACAAGAAAAAGCGCCGCAAGCGCATTAAGAAGGATAACCAGCGTGTGGCAATACCTGCTCCTGAACAAAAGTCGCAGATACCTCGCCCCACGGCTCCAAATACCGATGTTAGCCTTAAGAAAAAAACTGGCAAGAAGAAAAAACTTGTTAAGCAAGAGGTTAGCGAGGAAGAAGTACAAAAGCAAATTAAGGAAACCCTTGCCCGCTTAACATCTAAGGGAGCAAAATCTAAGGGTTCTAAATATCGTAGAGAGAAACGTGACTTGGTAAGCGCCCGTCAGATGGAAGAGATGGAGCGTATGGAGGAGGAAAAGAAAATCCTTAAGGTTACCGAGTTCGTATCTGTAAGCGAGCTGGCCAGCATGATTGATGTTCCTGCTACCGATGTTATTGAGGTGTGCATGAACCTTGGTCTTATGGTGTCGATTAACCAGCGTCTTGATGCCGAAACCATGGCTCTTGTTGCCGATGAGTTTGGCTATAAGGTTGAGTTTGTAAGCGTAGAGCTGCAAGAGGCCATTGGTCAAGATGAGGATGATAAACCAGAAGACCTAGAGTCTCGTCCGCCAATTGTAACCGTAATGGGTCACGTTGACCACGGTAAAACATCGCTGCTTGACTACATTCGCCACGCAAACGTAATTGCTGGTGAGGCGGGTGGTATTACCCAGCACATTGGTGCTTACAATGTTGCCCTTGATAGCGGTAAAACCATTACCTTCCTTGATACTCCAGGTCACGAAGCGTTTACCGCTATGCGTGCTCGTGGTGCTAAGATTACCGACGTGGCAATTATTGTGGTTGCTGCCGACGATAACGTGATGCC
>DHVO01000165.1:60512-91849 GCA_002412705.1 Bacteroidales bacterium UBA5206
AAGGAAGAGCTTGCAAACATGAACTACCTTGTTGAGGACTGGGGCGGTAAGTACCAGAGCCAAGAAATTTCGGCTAAGCAGGGTCTAAATATCGATAAGTTACTAGAGAAAGTACTGCTTGAGGCTGAGCTACTAGAGCTAAAAGCTAATCCAAATAAAAAGGCTAAAGGAACGGTTATCGAATCGTCACTAGACAAGGGACGTGGTTACACCGCAACTGTTCTTGTTCAGGGAGGAACGCTTCGTCAGGGCGACATTATGCTTGCCGGAACATTCTTTGGCCACGTAAAAGCCATGTTCAACGAGCGTGGAACCCGTATTAAGGAGGCCGGACCAGCAATGCCGGTTCAGGTTGTAGGTTTGAATGGTGCACCTCAGGCTGGTGATTACTTCAATGTAATGGATACCGACCGCGAGGCGAAAGAGATTGCCAACAAGCGCGAGCAGCTTCAGCGTATGCAAGGCCTTAGGGCACAAAAGCACATTACGCTTGATGAGATTGGCCGTCGTATTGCCATTGGCAACTTCCAGGAACTAAACATCATTGTTAAAGGTGACGTGGACGGTTCGGTTGAGGCTCTTTCTGACTCACTAATCAAGCTTTCTACAAAAGAGTTCCAGGTTAACGTTATCCACAAGGCTGTAGGGCAAATTTCGGAATCGGATATTCTACTTGCTGCTGCTTCAAATGCAGTTGTGGTTGGATTCCAGGTTCGTCCATCGGCAGGTGCTCGTAAGCTGGCCGAGAAAGAGGAGATTGACATCCGTCTATACTCAATTATCTACGACGCCATTAACGAGATTAAGGCTGCTATGGAGGGAATGCTTTCTCCTGAGCTTAAGGAGGAGATTCTGGGTACTGCCGAAATTATTGAAACCTTCAAGATTACAAAGGTGGGAACCATTGCCGGATGTATTGTTCGTGAGGGTAAGATTAATCGCAACAACCGAGTGCGCGTAATTCGCGATGGTATTGTGGTTTACACTGGCGACCTAGGCTCGTTAAAGCGCTTTAAGGATGATGTAAAAGAGGTTCTTTCTGGTTTCGATTGCGGTTTAAATATCAATAACTTTAACGATGTTAAGGTTGGCGATATGGTTGAGGCCTTCCACGAAGTGGAGGTAAAACGCAAGCTGTAAGCCATTATAAATAGTAAAACACAAGGGGTACCTACTAAAATAGGTACCCCTTCTTGTTTTTGTATTTTTCTGCTAACTTATGTTGTTTTATGCAGCAGTAGGCTATATTTGCACATTACCTTCTTTTGATTAATCTTTATAGGTAAACCAAAACACCAATGACATTACCCGAGGGTAAATACTCCATTGAGGAGGTTAACTGGTTCCGAAATGTTTTCGATACGTACTACGAGAGCATTCGGAGCTTTGCCTATTTTAAAACGGGTGATGTGGACCTAGCCGACGACATTGTGCAGGAAACCTTTCTAAAGTTATGGGATAAGAGGCAAACGGTTAGGAACGAAACCGTAAAGGCGCTCCTATACACCATTGCATCTAACACTATAACAACCCATTTTAGGCACAAAAAGGTAACCTATAAGTTTGAACTTGCTGCCAATGACTATGAAAGGCCCGAGGAGGCCGATGCACAGCTTAGGCAGAGAGAGCTTAACGATGCGCTGCAAGCTACAATTGCTGGGCTACCCGATAAGCTTAGGGTAGTTTTTTTAATGAGTAGAATAGAAGGGCTAACCTACCCCGAGATTGCGGAACGCCTTGATTTGAGTGTTAAGGCTATTGAGAAGCGAATGTCGGAGGCCATTAAGTATATAAAGGAACGTTTCCCGTATAAGATATGAGCGAGGATAAAAAGCATATAACCCCTAAATTCTCGGAGCAAGAAATAGACTCCGCCCTTGATCTGCTCTCGCAGCTCAGGGTACCACAAGGGAATAAGTCCAAAGCCGATGCTTGGGACTCGCTCTTCTCTTCGATTGACGATACCCAAGCCGATGAGATTGTGAGTTCCCCTGCCATAAAAAGGCTATGGCGTATTGCTGTTGCAGCCAGCGTTGTAGTTTTGCTTGGTATGGCATCGTTTCTATACTTTGCTTCCAATGTTAGCTTATCGGCAGGTGAAGCACAGCATTTGGCTACACTTCTTCCCGATGGCAGTAGCGTTACCCTAAACGCAGGCAGTACCATCTCCTACCGTAGGTATGGATGGCACAGCAATAGGAATGTTTCGCTTACTGGCGAGGCCATGTTTAGCGTTAAGAAGGGAAAAACCTTTACCGTTGAGGTAAACGGCTATTCGGTTCAAGTTTTAGGTACTGTATTTAATGTGCGCTATAGGGATAGCTTACTCGATGTAAAATGTTACGAAGGTGTGGTTGCCGTGTCGCAGGGTGCCGATAATCCTGTTGTGGTTACTGCAGGGCAATCGGTTAGTGTTACCAAAGGGAGTGCAATTCCTAGCCCAACACCTCTTACCGAGTCGGTGGAGAGCAATTGGACTACTGGCGACTTTTACTTTGATAAATCGCCGCTACCCCATGTTTTTGCTGAGATAGAAAGGCAGTTTGGTGTTAGCATACAACCAGCTAACGATATAGCAAGCAGAACATATTCTGGGTATTTTAGCAAAAGCAGCTTGCCCGTTGCGCTGGAGATGGTTTGTGTGCCCATGGGATTGTCGTGGAGCATTACATCCGATAGTACTATTGTGCTGGTTAATCCTCAGGATACTTTGCAGTAGGGTAATTGCTCCGCTAAGCGTATAGCACTAAAAGGAATAATCCGTAAAGATGACGTTGTTAATCCGATACACTCTTTTGTGGGTATGCCTACTCTTTTTAGGGAGCGGAGCCTACTCCCAGTCTGTTGTAACAATAGAATCGGGTGGAAAACCTCTGGCCGAAGTGCTAACAAACCTCTCAAAAGAGCATGGAGTAAAGTTTGCTTTCGATTACTCTTTGTCATCAAAAATTATTGTAAAGCAGAACTATAGCGGGAATTCTCTTACCGATGCTGTAACGCAAATGCTTGAGGAGACTCCCCTTGAGTGCATTGTTATAAATGGGGTTTACGTTATTCGCCCTAAAAAGGGCAAAGCGCCTACAGCAGATAGCCGAACCATGGTTTCTGGTGTAGTAAAAGCAAAAAGTTCTGGCGAAGCATTGCCCTACGCTAAAGTGGCAGTCCAATCGGCAAAAAAGCATACCGAATCTAACCCCGATGGATTTTTTGCTATAGCTCCCGAAACCCAGGACTCCATTACGATTAGGGTAACATCACTGGGCTATGAGCCCATAGAGCTAAAAGTGGCTCCTGTATTTGAGGGTGGGATGCTGGTGGTTGAGCTCAATGCCGTTTCTAAGCAGCCTGGTTCCAGCCAGCTAAAGAGGGCAAGCAACCTGTGGGAAAGCAACGAAACCACCTCTGCCATAGTATGGAACTCTGCTAGGCAAGGCTCGGTACCAACCATTCTTTATGCCGATATTACCGCCCCATTGCAGGCAATGCCGGGAATTGATGGAACTGCAGAGTCTCTTGCGGGAATTGCCGTTCGTCGTTCGGCTGCCGATAAGAATGCATTCATCTACGATGGTTTTCGGGTTTACCATATCGATCACCTTTTTGGCTCATTCTCCAGCTTTAACGCAAAGGCCATAAAGGATATCCGCGTACAAAAGGGAGGATTTGATTCCCGCTGGGGTGGAGCATCTTCGGCAATTACAGAGATATCGGGAAAAACAGGTAACACAACAAGCTTTAAAGTGGATGCAGGGCTAGATCTTCTAAACGCCGATTTGCTACTAGAAGGGCCTCTGGGTGCTAAGTCCTCTTTTGTTGTAGCCCTGCGTCGTTCTTTTACCGACAGGGTTAAAAGTTCCCTTTACTACTCCCTTTTCGAGGATGCTCGTTACGATATCAGCTCAACGCTCAAAAACAGCCCTGGCTTTACATCGGGAGATATTGGTGAGCCCAACTTTCACTTTTACGATATTAATGCAAAGCTAAGCTACAAACCCACGCTTAAGGACAACCTTTCGGTATCCGTTTACAAAGGGTACGATGCGCTTAACTACAGTTTTAACGGAACAGCAAAAACCATTAACGAGGAGTCCGATTGGGGAAATAGCGGTGTAGGAACACGGTGGTCGCGGCAATGGAGCCAGCGGGTGTCAACAGTGGCTACAGTGGGGGCATCAAGGTATAGCTTGGATTACAATCATGTTGATACGGCTTTTCGGAAGCGGCAAAACTTTAACATTATCGATACCATTAAGCGTACATCAACAATCGATAACTCACTAAGCGATTTTTCCGCATCGCTTACCTCGTCCATCACCCTAGCAAAGGGGAATGTGCTTGAGGTAGGGGTGTTGGGCAATGGCGTTAACATCAACTCGTCCGAAGCGTTTTCCCATTATATAGAGCAGGTTAAGATAACCGATACAACTCGGCTGCAAACGGGTACAGCCAACCTGTTAACGGGTTATGCTCAGTATAAGCTGGGATATGGCGTGATACATGCTCTTCGAATTGGTGGGCGCGCCAATTACTATGGAACAACTGATAGGTTTTACCTTGAGCCAAGGGTACAGCTTGTTCTATCCCCAGTGGATTCATTCTTTGTTAAGGCTTTTGCCGGAAAGTACTATCAGTTTGTGAACAGGGTTTACCGCAGCGGCGCCAACGGTTTTAGAAGCA
This sequence comes from Bacteroidales bacterium UBA5206, assembly GCA_002412705.1. GTDB lineage: Bacteria > Bacteroidota > Bacteroidia > Bacteroidales > Tenuifilaceae > UBA5206. The sequence continues at coordinate 65,190 of DHVO01000165.1, forward strand.
CCTATGTTGCTGCCAATGGCCACACTTTCCCTGTGGTTGAATCAAACCACTACTCCATGGGGATTAAGTGGGCTGCAAAAAATGGCTTTACCATTGATGTTGAGGGGTTTGTTAAGAATACGGAGGGGCTTGCCATTTTGCAATCCGTATATAAGAGATCTGGCAGTGGGCTTGTAGAAACCCAGCGATTATACAACTTGCAAAATAGGGTTAAGGGTGTTGATGTACTCATATCCAAGTCCTACTCGTTTGGTGAGTCATGGTTGTCGTACACCCTTAGCAGGAGCGAGAACCAAGCCGATAATATTAACAGGGGAAACTGGTATCCTGCTCTAGACCATCAGCTGCATGAGCTTAAGCTGGCATCATCGGTTCGGTTTGCAGGGTTTGGCCTATCGGCCATTTGGACCTACGGCTCTGGCCGACCATGGGATGAGCTACTTTTTACATCAACCTACCAGCTGGATCCTAGCTATGATAAGAACTCGCAGCAGCTACCATCATACCATAAACTGGATATAGGCGTTAGCTACACTATTAAGGTAAACATGCAAACCCTTAAGATTGGAGCAAACCTATTTAACGTTTATAATAGGCAGAATATCTTACAAAAGAGCTACGAGCTAGTCGATAACCCACTGCAAGAGATAGCGCAGGGAAACTCCCCTGTAGTTTACAATGAGATGGAGGGGCGTGGCTTTACTCCTACGTTTTACTTAAACTACGTTTTTTAGCGTTACGTCCTATTCAAAGTAGCTTATTGGGAATTAGTCCCATTTAAACACCCACATGTATAGTGATTTACCATCCTGTTTGCATTGTATAAGTGCAGCGTACAATGGGGTGGCTCTTTTCCTTTTAACAGGAACCTAAACAAACAATTTTTCTCCAAGGAATTTATGCTTTTGATTTTTGAGAGCTGATATTTTACGTTTTTATGTATCACAAAATCAATGAAATGCAAAAACAGCTGATTTTTTTTCGAAAAAGAGGTAGGGTGTTTCTAGGTGTGGTAGTATTATATACAAACCACAAGCTTAACCATCGTGACTCATAAGGGCGAACATATAAGAAAAAACAATCATGTTAACCTTATGATACCACAATACAGGGTACCAAAGGGAAAAGGGAAAGAGGTGGTTTGGAATTCGATCTTTGAAAAAATTGAGCACAAGCATCAGCGTAAACATGTTTTTGGAGCAACAGCCTTTTTGCGTATTGCAGCGGTTTTAGTGGGTGCAATTCTAGTTGCAGGGTTTAGTGGAGCCATGATTTTAGGTAATGTAGTGCACTACAGTCCCAAGGGAATCCACACTCAAGTTGTTCTTCCCGATGCAAGTAGGGTAACCCTAAATGCCGATACACGGGTGGAGTACAACAAGTACCTGTGGTACTTCTCGCGAAAGCTAACCCTTACTGGCGAAGCGCTTTTTAAAGTGACCAAGGGTAAAACCTTTGCAGTTGTTACAGGCGATGTTACCACAACAGTTCTAGGAACTACTTTTAATGTGTACGCAAGAAACAACGAGGTTACTGTTAGCTGCGTAGAGGGTAGCGTTGAGGTTAATAATGTCAAAAGCGCCACTAAGGTTGTTCTAAAACCCTCGCATAGCATTGCAATAAAAAGTGCAGCCGTTGTAGAGAAGCAACTTGAGCCCGTTAACCAAATGGCCGTTTGGGTTGAAGGCGAGTTTACCTTCCATAACGAAAGTCTTAGCCTAGTGATTAGCGAGATTGAACGCCAGTACAACGTTACAATTACGCTGAACATTAGTGAGGAGCGGTTCTACACAGGTGTATTTTACAATAGGAACCTAGACGAAGCGCTTGACCTGGTGTGTGTGCCAATGAATTTAAAGTGGACAAGACAAAACAATGAGATTGAGATTTTTGAGGAATCAGTTTATTAACTAACCAAAAATGAAAGCCATGAAACGATTAGCAATGATTTTAACTTCAGCAGCCCTAGTTGGCGCATTCTCCCTAACATCATGCGATAAAACCGACGATGCTGAGAACCTACTTACCGAGTTCTCTCAGGACGACGATGAGGTGGCCAGCTACTTTGAAGATGTTTATGAGGAAACAGAAGAGGTTACCAATCCCGAAACAGGTACAAAGTCGATGGAAGTGGAGTTTACAGGCTCTGGAACCCGTAATATTGAAACAACTTTTAGTGGCGATACCATTATCCGTACCGTTACCTACAATAACTTTGTGAATGGCAACGCACAACGCCAGCGTACAAAGAATGGACAGGTAATAATGAAAACCATTCATAACCAGTATCCAGGCGAGTACAAGCGCATTGTAACCATGAATAACTTTACCATAAATGGGAATAAAATTGAAGGAGAAAAGGTTATTGTGCGTAGCGCTCAGAACCAGTATCAGTTCACTGTTACCCTAACCAATGGTAAAATTACCTTTACCGATGGCACACAGTACACCCGCGAGTTTACCCGCACCCGTACATGGGCAAGTGGTTACGCAACACCTTACTTTATTTGGGACGATGAGTTTGAGGTAGAGGGTGTATCAACAGGTGTTAACCGTAACGGGAAAACCTATACACACCAAATTACTACTCCCTTATACATTAAGAATGCTTGCCGTTGGATTGTGTCGGGTACAATAGACCTTACCGTTGATGCAAAATCGGCAACTATTGATTATGGCGATGGTACTTGCGATGCTAAGGCTACCGTTACAATGAATGGCGAAACTGTAGAAATTAATCTACGTGCAGGTATGTAGCACTGGGTATAGCAAAAGAAAAAGGGTAGCTCGTATTCCACAGTGCTACCCTTTTTCTTTTGCTATTCAACCTAAATAACGTTAGGTTTTGAGTGTAACTCGTTGTAAGAGAGTATTCGGCTAAACTCATTATCGGGTAAAAGAATTTTTTCGTACCGTTGGTTCCTAAGCTTGGGTTCAAACCCAGCATCGGCAATGGCCTTTTGAATTCCGTATGCATCCATTTTGTGGGTGGCACCTGCCGACGATACAACGTTCTCCTCTATCATAATTGATCCAAAATCATCGGCTCCAGCATGTAAACATATCTGTGCTGTGCTTTTGCCCACTGTTAGCCACGATGCTTGTATGTGATTAACATTTGGTAGCATAATGCGGCTTACAGCAATGGTTCTAACATACTCATCGGCAGTAATTTTGTTGGCAACGCCCATTTGCTCTAGCTTTGTTCCCTTATCCTGAAAAGGCCAGGGAATAAAGGCCATAAAGCCTGTGGCGTATTCTGGTTTTTTTGCCTGTAAGTCGCGGATGTGAATTAGGTGCTCAATTCGCTCCTCAAGGGTTTCAACGTGGCCAAACATCATTGTAGCCGATGTAACAAGCCCTAGCTTGTGCGCTTCGGCCATTACATCGAGCCAAACTTGTGTGGTAGCTTTGCCTGGTGATATCTGCTTCCTAACCCTATCAGAAAGAATCTCGGCACCAGCGCCAGGAAGGCTATCGAGCCCAGCATCAACAAGTGCTTCTAGCACTTCGCGGTAGCTCTTTTTCTCAATACGGGCTATGTGCGCAATTTCTGGTGGGCCTAAAGCGTGCAGCTTGATATTTGGGAACGACTCCTTGAGCTCGCTAAACAGGTTGGTGTAAAACTCTAGCCCTAGCTTAGGGTGTAGCCCACCCTGCAGTAGAAGCTGGTCGCCACCATAGCGCTGAAGTTCCTTTATCTTAATCTTATATTCGGCAACCGATGTTATGTACCCAGAATCGTCGTGAAGCTTGCAATGGAAATTGCAGAACTTACACCCTGCAACGCATACGTTGGTAATATTTACGTTACGGTCTATTTGCCATGTTACCCAATTCCCTGGTACCAGCTTTTTACGCATCTCGTTAGCCACATGCATAAGCTCTGCTAACGGAGCGTGCTGGTACAGCTCAATGCCCTCGTCCTTTGTTAAGAATTCAAAGCGGAGGGCTTTGGAGTATATTGATTGTAAGTTATTTATAGTGCTCATTCCTGTATTTAGCATTTAAGGGAGCGTAAAGATACTACATTATTGTTGGAGTTTTTTGATTAGGCGTGTAACCTTGACTTTGCTTATCCTTAATTTGATGTTACTAATTGTGCTGTAACATAAATTGGATCGCCCAAAAAAAGGAGGGAATAACAGGTATGCAACAGCCTATTTTTTTTATCTTTACCCGATTAAAGAGGCTGTGTGTAAAAATAGTGCTACATAAGGTTGCAGCACCCTATTTTTGCCCTAGCGTTGGAACAAACACCCTAAATAAGAAAAACTTACACCATGTTAGACGATAAAATTGTTGTTGGTATTACTCACGGCGATATAAACGGAATTGGTTACGAGGTACTAATTAAAACCCTTTCCGACTCTAGAATTAACGAACTTTGCGTACCTGTAGTTTATGGTTCGCCCAAGGTTGCAGCGTATCACAGAAAAGCGTTGAATATAGAAAACTTTGCCTTTAACCAGGTAAAGGATATAACGGAGATAAACTCTAAGCGTTCAAACATAATCAACTGTATGGACGAGAATGTTAGGGTTGAACTTGGCAAATCAACAGAATATGGAGGTTCTGGTGCGCTTAGCTCACTGCAAATGGCTGTAGCCGATATTAAGCAGGGCAATATAGATGTACTGGTTACTGCCCCCATAAATAAGCATAACATACAGAGTGAGAACTTTGCTTTTCCTGGTCACACCGAGTTTTTGGCTAGCAGCTTTGATTCCGATGAGGTGCTAATGCTTATGATTAGCGAGGTAATGAAGGTTGGTGTGGTAACGGGTCACGTTCCAATATCGCAGGTGCCACAGCTTATTACCGTTGATGCCATACTTAAAAAGCTAAGAGTGCTAGACAAAGCGCTCCGTGAGGATTTTGCCATACGCCGTCCCCGCATTGCAGTGCTAGGGCTAAACCCACATGCAGGCGACCAAGGTGTTATTGGTGCCGAGGAGCAAAACATAATTATTCCAGCCATAAAGCAGGCAAATAGCGAGGGTATTGTTGCGTTGGGACCATACCCAGCCGATGGTTTCTTTGGCTCGGAGAACTTTGCTAAGTTCGATGCAATTCTTGCCATGTATCACGATCAGGGGCTTGCACCCTTCAAGGCTATGTCCTTCGATACCGGGGTGAACTACACTGCTGGACTTCCTGTTGTTAGAACCTCACCTGCCCACGGAACTGCTTATGAACTGGCCGGAAAAGGCGAAGCATCGCCCAACTCCTTTAGGCAGGCACTTTATTTAGCTCTCGATTTGTTTAGGAATAGGCAGTCGTACGAAGTGCTAACGCAGAATCCGTTGGAAAGTGTAGATCCCGAAAAGATTTAGCACAGTCTAACGCATCCCACCTTTGGGCTAGCCATTTTATGTAAAGTCATTCACGAATCAATAAACACTTAGTGCTCATATGTTTGAGTATATTAAAGGTTCTATAGCCGAGTTAAATCCTGCCTTTGTTGTTGTAGATGTAAATGGGTTGGGCTATTTGGTCCAAATATCGCTTCAAACCTACTCTGCACTAGAGGGGCAGGCCGAGGCTAAAATCTTTCTTCACCATGTGGTACGGGAAGATGCAGAGCTGCTTTACGGTTTTGCTACCCGTGCCGAGCGTGAGGTTTTTCGTCTGCTTAACAGCGTATCGGGGGTTGGTGTTAATACGGCTAGGGTTATCCTTTCTTCGTTAAGCACTCCAGAGGTTGAACGCGCCATTTTAACCGACGATGTTAATGCGCTTAAGCGCATCAAGGGCATTGGGCTTAAAACAGCACAGCGCATAGTGGTAGATTTAAAGGATAAGGTGGGTAAAAGCGGCGAGCCAGCTCAAATATTTGGTGCGGCAAACAATACCATTCGCGACGAAGCGTTATCTGCATTGGTGATGCTAGGTTTTGCCAAAGCCCCAGCTACAAAGCTTGTTGAGCAGCTTCTTGCCGAGGGTGTAGCAACTACCGTAGAGGGGTTAATTAAAGAGTCTCTAAAACGATTGTAGAACAGAAGCAACTAAACTGGATTGAAGCGCTTTACTAAATACCTTACATCAGGAATTGCATTAGCCTCTTTAGGTCTTGCTTTTGGTGCAACGGGTGCATCGGAACGTATTGCTAATGAAGATGCCGATTTTCTTTTCTGGAGTAGCCCTGAGCCTCTGGTTCAGCAGCAGGATACCAACAAGCTTAAGCTCCCCATTAAACCGGATGAGCCATATGCGGCGGAACCCGCTGTTCAATCGCCATTATACCTTAATGCGCCATCAAATGTAACCACAACTGTTGAGTACGATCCCGTTACCAAGCAGTACGTTGTTTACGAGAAGATTGGCAATGTTAACGTTTCACCGCCCAGAGCCATTTCCGAAGCGGAGTTCAGGCAGCTGCAGTTTAACAAGTCCATGCGTAGCTACTGGACCGAGCGGCGCCAAGCCGAATCGGGCGGTAGAGGCTCTGGAATCCTTCCCCGCCTTCAGGTTGGAGGCGAGGCCTTCGATAGAATATTTGGAAGCAACACCATAGAGATTATTCCGCAGGGATCGGCCGAGTTGGTTTTTGGTATAACCAGCACAAAGACCGATAATCCCACCCTCTCCGAGGATTTGCGAAAGAATACCACCTTCGATTTCCAATCGAAAATTCAGATGAACGTTACTGGTACCATCGGTGAGAAAATGCGCATGGACGTGAACTACGACACCGAGGCTACCTTCGACTTTGAGAATAACGTTAAGGTTGAGTACACCGGTTTTGAGGATGAGATTTTGCAAAAGATTGAGGCGGGTAACGTTTCGCTTCCATTACCAGGAACACTTATTACGGGTAGCCAGAGCCTTTTTGGTTTTAAAACCGAGATGAAATTTGGTAGGTTATCGGTAACCAGCATCTTCTCCCGCCAGAATGGGCAAACCCAAGTTATTGAGGTTAAGGGTGGAGCGCAGAGCAAGGAGTTTGAAATAAGCGCAGACGAGTACGAGGCCAACAAGCACTTCTTCCTATCGCAGTACTTTAGGGAAACCTACGACCAGTCGCTACGTAACCTGCCCATTATTAACTCGGGTGTTAACATTACCCGTGTTGAGGTGTGGATTACTAACAGGCAGAGTAACTTTGATAACTCGCGTAACGTTGTGGCTTTTGTTGATTTGGCCGAGAACCAGCGCAATATTTTTGAGACCGATATCTTTTACCAAACCGAGTCGGGCGAATACCCTTCCAATACACGCAACAACCTTTATGAGCTTATGACCACTGGTGCTTACAGTGGGATTCGTAGCATTTCCGATGTTACTACCATTCTAGAACCCTTGTCGGCTCAGGGATTTTTAGGTGGAAAGGATTACGAGAAGGTTGAGAATGCTCGTAAGCTGGGCCCATCGGAGTACACACTTAACGCACAGCTAGGTTACATCTCGCTTAATGCCGCGCTTAATGCCGACGAGGTTCTTGCCGTTGCTTACGAGTACACGCTGGGTGGGCGTACCTTTAGGGTTGGGGAGCTATCAACCGATGGGGTAAATGCACCAGAGGCCCTTATTGTTAAGCTGCTTAAAGGTACCAACCTAACACCAAAGCTTCCTACCTGGAAGCTGATGATGAAAAACATCTATAACATTGGTGCTTATCAGGTTAGTCAGGACGAGTTTTACCTTGACATCCTTTACCAGAACGATGAAACGGGAGCTGCAGTAAACTACATCTCCGAGGGAAATATTGCCAACAAGCCGCTAATCTCTGTTCTTAATCTCGATAACCTGAATAGCCAGCAGGCCCCATCGCCCGATGGTGTTTTCGACTTTATGCAAGGGATAACCATAAACCCAGCCAATGGGCGGGTTATTTTCCCTGTGCTAGAACCTTTTGGTAGGTACCTGGAGAATAAGATTGGCAACCCTGCCATTGCCGAAAAGTACGTTTACAAGGAACTTTACGACTCAACCCTTACCAAAGCTCGCCAGGTTGCCGATAAGAACAAGTTTAAGTTTATGGGGTCTTATCGCTCCTCCTCAAGTTCCGAAATCTCGTTAAACGCGCCCAATGTACCTCAGGGTTCGGTTGTAGTTACTGCGGGAGGGATGAAGCTTACCGAGAATGTGGACTATACCGTTGATTACAACCTTGGTACAGTAAAAATTATTAACCAAGGGTTAATGGAATCGGGTACGCCAATAAAAATATCGCTGGAGAGTAACGCCCTGTTCAACTTCCAAACAAAGACACTTGTTGGATCGCATTTCGACTACCGCTTTTCCGACGATTTTAACATTGGAGCAACCATTCTAAACCTTACCGAACGTCCGTTAACCCAGAAGGTAAACTTTGGAAACGAAGCTATTAGCAACACCATTTGGGGTTTAAATACCTCGTTTAAAACGGAGTCGCGATTGCTTACAGCGGCTGTTGACCTTCTTCCTTTCATAGAAACAAAGGAGAAGTCAACCATTACCTTCGATGCGGAATTTGCCCACTTCCTACCAGGGCACTCACGCTCCATAGGCAAGGATGGAACCGTTTACATTGATGACTTTGAGGCGAGTAAAACATCCATCGACCTCCGTACTTGGTCGGCTTGGACACTGGCCAGTACTCCTCAGGGGCAAAACGACATGTTCCCCGAAGGAAACCTAAGTAACGACTTGGCTTATGGTTACAACCGTGCGCGTGCCGCTTGGTACACCATCGACCCGCTGTTCCTTAGAACCTCGTCGCTAACTCCTGGACATATACGTAGGGACGAGAATACCCGCAACAGCCATTTTGTTCGTGAGATATACGAGAAGGAGATATTCCCCAATAAGAACACACCGCAGGGGTTACCCACAAATATCCCTGTGCTAAACTTTGCGTTTTATCCCGACGAGAAAGGGCCGTACAACTTTGATGTTAACGCAGGTCCCGTATCGCGAGGTATTACTGCCGAGGGCAAGCTTAACAACCCAGAAACCCGTTGGGGGGGTATTATGCGCTCGGTTCCAATGCCCGATTTTGAGGCGGCAAACATAGAGTACATTGAGTTTTGGATGATGGATCCGTTTGTTTACGATACTTTACACACGGGTGGTGATCTGTTCTTCAACCTTGGTAACGTGTCGGAGGATATTTTGCGCGATGGTAAAAAGTCGTTCGAAAACGGCTTACCCACATCAGCAATAGTAAAAAATGTGGACACCACGGCGTGGGGACGCGTACCCATTGTGCAGTCGCTGGTAAATGCTTTTGATAACGATCCGCAAACCCGCCGATTCCAAGACGTTGGTCTCGATGGGCTAAGCAGCGAGGATGAGGCTAGCTTCTATAACGACTACCTAAACAGCATTGCGGCCATACATGGTACAGCATCGGAAGCGTATCAGCAAGCAATAAACGACCCCTCAAACGACGACTATCGCTACTATCGCTCAAGTATTTACGATGAGCTGGAAACGGGAATTCTCGACCGGTACAAAAAGTACAATAACCCCGAGGGCAACTCGCCTACGGCAGAGCAGTCGCCCGAGTCCTACACCACATCGGCTACCACAATTCCCGATGGCGAAGATATAAACCGTGACAATACCCTTAGCGATAACGAGGCGTACTACCAGTATCGCATATCGCTTAGGCACACGGATATGAAGGTGGGGCACAACTTTATTACCAACAAGGTTAAGTACACTCCAAACAACGGCGATGGCACATCGGTTAACTGGTACCAGTTTAAGGTTCCCATTCAGGAGTTTGAGCGGGTGGTTGGTCCTATTCAGGACTTTAAGTCCATTCGCTTTATGCGTATGTTTATGCGTGGCTTCACCGATACCACCATTCTGCGTTTTGCCACACTGGAGCTGGTTCGCGGCGAGTGGCGAAAGTATAACCTATCGCTTATACAGGGCCAGGAGGGGATGCCCGAGAACGACTTGGCCATTGGCTCCTTTGACATATCAGCAGTAAACATAGAGGAGAACGATGCGCGTACTCCTGTTAACTACGTTCTGCCTCCAGGTGTTGATAGGGTTATAGACCCTAGTCAGCCACAGCTAACGGAGCTCAACGAGCAGTCCATGGAGCTCAAGATTTTAGACCTTGCCGATGGTGATGCCCGCGCAACCTTTAAAAACGTGAACCTTGATATTAGGCAGTACCGTTACCTTAAAATGGATGTACATGCCGAGGCAATTGAGGGCATGTCGCTTAACGACGGCGAGGTAACCCTTTTTGTTAGGCTGGGAACCGACTATACCAACAACTACTATGAGTATGAGGTGCCGCTAAAGCTTACTCCATTTGGTTACTACTACAATAACCGCGAATCGCACCGAGAAATAGTTTGGCCTAGGGAAAACCTTGTTGATATCGACCTACAGTCGCTACCCGATTTAAAACTGGCACGTAACGATGAGATGCGCCGCGAGGGTTCCACGGTTTCCTACACCACCGTTTACTCCAAAACAGAAAAGGGTAAAACTATTAAGCTAACGGGTAATCCTAACCTAAGCAATGTTAGGGTGATAATGATTGGTGTTAGAAACAGAGGAAAATCCGTAACTCCTGGCGACGATGGGATGCCAAAATCGGTTGTGGTTTGGGCAAATGAGCTGCGCCTAAGCCATTTTAACGACAAGGGAGGCTGGGCTGCTAATGCCCGCATGGCGGCAAAACTTGCCGACTTGGGTATGGTAACCGTTGCTGGTAGCACCATTAAGCCTGGTTTTGGTTCTATTGAGAAAAAGGTGAATGAGCGCAGCACCGACGATTTTTACCAGTACGATGTGAGCTCCACCATTGAGTTGGGGCGCTTTTTTCCAGAGAAGAGCGGTGTAAAAATACCACTTTACGTTGGGTACAGCGAGTCGTTTGCCAATCCAGAGTACAACCCGCTGGATCCTGATGTGCCATTAAAATCGGCGCTAGACAATGCCCGAAATAGCCGCGAGCGCGACTCAATTAAGCATATTGCCCAGGATTATAATCGCAGAAAGAGCATCAACCTTACCAATGTTAAGATTAATAAAACGGAGGGAACCCCTCGTGTGTGGGATATTTCCAACTTCTCTGTAAGCTACTCTTACAGCGAGCAGTTCTCCCGAAACATTAAAACCGAACGTCGCATACAGCGCGATGTTAGGGGAGCCTTAACCTACAACTACAATGCAAGGCCTAAGAGCATTGTTCCCTTTAAAAAGGTTAAGTGGATGAATGCTCCGTATTTGCGTATTGTTAAGGATTTTAACTTTAACTTGATACCCTCGCAGCTCTCCTTTAGAACCGATTTAAACCGAACCTATTTTGAGCAGCAGCTCCGTAACATCAATAATCCGCAAATACAGCTAATTCCTACCTACAGTAAGGACTTTGTATGGAATAGGGTGTACGCCATGAACTGGGACATTGCACAATCGCTTAAGTTTGATTTTACGGCAAGCAACATTGCACGCATCGATGAGCCCGATGGAATGGTTGATAGACGCCGCGATCACGAACAGTACATGCATTGGCGCGATTCGGTATTCAACAACATCCTTTCGTTTGGGCGTAACACAATGTATAACCATCAGTTTAACCTTACGTACACCATCCCAATTAATAAGATACCTTTCCTAAACTGGACATCGGCAACTGCAAGGTATAGCGGAACCTATAGGTGGAACGCGGGGCCAATTCTACCAGACACAAGTAGGTTCGATCCGGGTAACACCATACAGAACTCCAACAACATGCAGGTTAACGGCCAATTAAATCTGCTTAACCTTTATAATAAGATTGGTTACCTTAAGCGAGTCAACCAAAAATTTGACCAGCTAGCCCGGGGTGGACAGCTTGAGCAGCGGAAGTATGAGAATATTAAGTACGAGGAGAAGGAGGTACGATTGAAGGAGGGGTTACCCAAAACCATTTACCACCGGTTGGGTACCGAGGATGTATCGGTAAAGGTATTTGACGAAACGGGCAAGGAGGTAAAAGCCGAGGTTAACGTGAGGAACGACCAACGCATAACCATACGCTCCTCAGCCGATGTTGATAACGCCCGTATTGTTGTTGATGGAAAGGTGCTATCGCGCTCAAACCCTCTTAAAATAATTGGTGAAACTTCGCTGCGCGTGTTAATGGGGCTTAAGAATGTGGCCATATCGTACACCGAAACCAATGGTTCAACCCTCCCTGGCTACAAGCCTGGAACCAACTATTTGGGTATGGACAGGCTAAGCGCAGCAGGCGCACCTGGCTTCCCCTTTGTTTTGGGATGGCAGGACAAGGACTTTGCTTGGAGAGCATCGGAGAACGGGTGGCTATCAACCGATACAACGCTGAATGCTCCATATGCCCTTACCCACAACGAGAACCTGACAATTCGTAGTACCATAGAGCCTTTCCCTGGGCTGCGTATTGAGCTAAACGGAACAAGAACCTATGCTAAGAACCATAGTGAGCTTTACTTGGCAAACAGACAGGGCAATTTTGGCGCTTACAACCCACTATCAACAGGTAGCTTTAGTATTAGCATAATTAGTATCGGTTCTGCTTTTGAGAAATCAAATAGCGACAACGATTACCTATCGGAGGCCTTTGAGCAGTTTAAGAATAACCGCATTATCATAGCTCAGCGCTTGGCTAACAATAGGGCAAAAGGCTCTTCGCTGGGCTACGATCCCAACGTGGTTGATGCGGAGAACTTCCCCGATGGTTACAGCTCCCTATCGCAAGAGGTGTTGCTACCAGCATTCCTTGCAGCATATACCAATAAACCTGCTAGCAGCATTGGTTTAAGTGATTTTAAATCCATCCCCATGCCTAACTGGCAAGTAACATACGATGGACTTGCCAAGCTAAAGATGTTTAAGTCGTTCCTTAGAACGTTTACCCTAACCCACGGTTACCGATCGGTTTACACCATAGGGTCGTTTACTAGTAACTTGGATTACTGGGCTGAGGAGGATGGCTTTAGCTATGTGCGCGATAAGCAGGATATTAACTTCCTTCCCAAGCGCGAGATAGTGAACGTGTCCATTAGTGAGCAGTTTAGCCCGCTAATTGGCATGGATATGAACTGGCACAATAGCCTAACCACCCGTGCCGAGGTAAAGAGCAGCCGTTCTTTAGCACTTAGCTTAGCTAATAACCAGCTATCGGAGATTAAGAGCTGGGAGTACATTATTGGGGCAGGGTATAGGTTTGAGAATGTTCCGCTTATCTTTGGCAGTTCGGCTGGGAAGCAGCGTACACTAAAGAGCGATTTGCGCTTACGGGTGGACCTTTCCATACGGAACAACCAAACCATTATGCGCAAACTGGTTGAGGATACCAATACGCCAATAGCCGGTCAGCAGGTTATTACCCTTAAAAACTCTGCCGACTATGTAGTGAGCGATCAGGTTACCATTAGGCTATTCTTTGATAGGGTTATAAATAAGCCACTTGTGTCGCTAACATTCCCAACGGCTAATACCAGTTTTGGCTTTAGCGTAAGGTTTACCATGGCTCAGTAGCCCCATGCTTAATAACAGGGTTGCTAAGGGATTAAGAAATGAACCTAAATTACTCTGTGTATTGTTTAAAATTGTAATTTTATGCGGTATTTCAGAAAAACACTAACTGTCAAAAAATTATAACCATGAACGTTCCTGCAAACCTTAAGTACACCAAAGATCACGAGTGGATTAAAGTAGAAGGTGGTGAAGCTGTAATTGGCGTTACCGATTTTGCTCAAGGTCAACTTGGCGATATCGTTTTTATTGAGATTGAAACCGAAGGCGAAACTCTTGACAGAGAAGAGGTTTTTGGTACAATTGAAGCTGTAAAAACTGTTTCTGACCTATTTATGCCAGTTGCAGGTGAGGTGCTAACCGTTAACCCTAAACTTGCTGAGCAGCCAGATGTAGTTAACAAAGATCCTTATGGCGATGGTTGGATGATTCGTGTTAAAATTACCGATGAGTCTCAGCTTAACGATCTTCTTAGCCCAGAGCAGTACACTGAGCTAATTAACGCATAGCACTAGTTTTATCCCGAAAAATAGTTAAGGGGCTGTCAACAGACAGCCCCTTTTTTTATGCCAAGGCAAAGGGTTATTTGCGCATATTTTGTACATTTGATTACCCTTTGATTTTTTGTGCAAAAGGTTACATAGCAACACTGTATATTTTAGGTATAGAAAATTTTACTCATAGTTAACATCATTTATTAAACGTGAATAAATTTAAACGATTGCTTAGGCTACTGCCCTTAGCCATTATACTAGTTCTACTATTTGTGATTGTTATGGATAGGCTTGTTGTGCTATCAACAAGGGCTTATATGTACTCTTCGGCATCGGCTGTTCCGTACAACAAGGTTGGGCTGCTGTTGGGAACATCAAAGAATCTTAGGAATGGGCGGGTCAATTTGTTCTATAAGTATAGAATAGAGGCGGCTGTTGAGCTCTTTTTTGCTGGTAAAATTGATATAATTCTGGTTAGCGGCGATAATGGCTCGGTTAAGTACGATGAGCCTACCGATATTAAGAACGACCTTATAGAACGGGGTGTTCCCGAAAACAAAATTGTACTAGATTACGCTGGCTTTAATACCTACGACTCCGTAGTGCGCTGCAAAGAGATTTTTGGGCAGGCCAGTATAACCGTTATTTCCCAGCAGTTCCATAACGAGCGGGCTGTGTACATTGCTCGCTGCAAGGGTATGGAGGCTTTTGGATATAACGCTAAGGATGTTGAGGATTATGGTGGATTAAAAACGCTTGCCAGAGAGAAATTGGCAAGGGTTAAAATGGCTCTGGACTTGGTAATATCCAGAAATCCGCACCATTTGGGGGAGAAAATTGTAGTAGATTAAGTTCTTTGATCTAAGTGTATAGTTGTGTTAGAGCACCCTTAAACTTACTAAGGTTATACTCATCAAGCACAAGTTTTTTGCCGCTTGCACCCATCTCTGCTCGTTTGGTTGTGTTGCTATACAGTTCTAGTATGCATTGAGCCAGACTTTGCTCATTGTTGCTCTCAAATACTAGTCCACACTGGCCTTGCTGCACTACATCGGCTTGCGGCTTACAGTTGGATACAACAATTGGTCTCTCAAATAGGAGATACTGGAAAACCTTATTGGCTATACCCGCTTCGTGCTGCTTGTTCTTTTCGATTGGGGAAAGACAGATATCGCTAATGGCTATATACGATGGCAAAAGGCTAATATCCTTCCACGGGTAATGGGTTATGCTATTTTCTACCTCTGGGGCCGAAATCTCCTTGTTAAACCGTTCAATTTCCGGTCCATCTACTGGGCCAATTAGCAAAAGGTGTATGTTAGGATGCTTCTTTAGGGCAATTTTTAGGGCATTTATGCAGGTATAAATACCTCGCCGCTCCGATATGCCGCCAAAGTAGAACAGAATGAACTTATCGTTTTTGGTAAATATATTTGGGGTTATAGGGTAGCTTAGTAGTTCGTCGAGGTTAGGTACATTAGGATAAACAACAAGCATACTTTGCTCCAGATATGAATATCTGCTGGTTAATTCATTAGCAAAGCTGGGGCTTAGGGTAATAATTTTGTGTGCATACCGTAGAAACCGTCCTTCATTCTTTTTCCACTTGTGTGGTTTAACAACAAGTCGCTTTGGAAAAGAGTTTGCCCACTTGTAGTTTAGAATTGCTTCAGGGTAGTTCTCGTGAAGATCTACAATGAGCTTTATACCAAACCGTTTGGCGGCTTTACCTGCCGAGAGAGCCATATATAAATCGTGAGCATGTATGCGTTCAATCCCTTGCTGCTTAATAAATCGCTCAATGTGTATTTGCCAAAACCAGTGGTAAAAAGGAATAGTGTTCACTAGGGCAAAGGCTGCATTTTTTATGCTCTTCCTTATGGGTATTCTAAATACCTCAATGCCATTTATTTTCTCATAAATAGGTTGAGTACCAAATGTAAAGCACAGCACTTTAACTTTATGCCCTTCGTTTACAAGTAGTGTAGCCTCGTTGTTAACGCGAGGGTCTCCTGTAAACTCATTATCTACAATCATTCCAATAACCATAACATTTATCTTTTGGCAGGGTTAAAGCGTTTGTTTATAATTTTAATCAGTTCGGTTTTGTATAAAAGCCACATTCCCACAAAAATATAGGCTACAATTAGGGCTGCGGCAAGGTATGGGTTTATATTAAACCAAACCTTGAGCGTTTCTACTAGTGAGGAAAAGAGTATTATTGATAAGGGGTAAACCAGCACCTTTTTGTAATTCCATGCAATGGGTATATACCGTTGTTGCACAAAGTGGATAGCAATAACCTGAACCGAGAAGGAGAAGAGCAAAGCCACTATGGCTCCGTAAATTGATAATATGGGAATAAGAAGCCAGTTAAGTCCTATGTTAAGAACAAGAATAGCGGTATTGATTATAGAAAAAACCTTGGTTTTTTTGTTGAATAGCAGCGGAATGGAGAAAACCTGATACTGTGCGCGTAGTATATATCTTATAAAAACAATGGAAATAAGTGTAGCCGAGAGCCTTAAGTCGGTTTCGTAAAACATAGATATAAAAACCATTACAGGAATTATGGCCAGTGCAATAATGGCAATGGCTTGCATTATGAACATGTTAGAAAGGGACTTAATGCTTTGCATATTCTCCTTTAGTCCCTTGTGCATCAGCTCAAATATCTCTGGCTGGGTAGCGCTTGTGAGTCCCTGAATTACCAGCTGTATGCCCAGAGCAAACTTCATGGCATTGTCGTAAATGCCTAGTTTTAGCGGGCTATCCATTAGAAAGAATCTATCGGCAAATCCCAGTCCCCAGCTAATAAGTTCATACTGAAAAAGGGGGGAGGCAAATTTGTAAATCTCTGTGCGTATGCTCTTGGTAAAATGCAGCCCGTGTTTATGCCAGCTGTACGCTAAAATAGCAAGCGACACCATTGAGCCTCCTACTGCTGTTCCGTAAACATATCCAACAAACGACATCTCAAAAAGGTAGATGCCCCCAACTTGGAAAATTGATCTAAATATTCCCGATGCAACATTAACCAGAATAAAGGATGATACCCTTTTTTCATTCCTGTATAGCGAAACAGCTGCCGTTATAATGGAGCGGTTTATTCCTGTTATAACCAGAGCAAAGCCGTAGCGGCCAAAATCCTGAAGCGCTATATCACTAAAAAGGTTTCCTATAAAGGGACTTATAATCAGGCACAAACCCAGTAGCAACGCCCCTCTAACCAAAATGCCATTGTATGTGGTGGAAACTAGCTTATTGTAGCCCTCTTTGGAATGTTTGTAATCGTAGTAAAAACGGGAAATCCCGCTTCCCATGCTAAAAAGAATAACAATAAAGGCAAAGGTGGTAATGGCTTCGGTTATGGCTAAATGACCAAAATCAAAAGCAGTAAGCTTGTTTTTCCCTTCAATAATTGGGTACACTATTAGCTGGAGTACATTGGGGAAGGCCGCCACTACAGTATAAAGGAAGGAAAGCTTAAAGTACTCTTTGTAGTTTACCATTGTGAAACCCGCTTTTTATGACAAATGTAATTATTTTATGCTCCTAGTGCTTATTTATGGTTTTGGCTTACATGTAAATGTTGCTAGGCTTGGTTTTAATTGTTTTAAGCATTGGTTTTTTTTAATAAAATAGTGTTACTTTCACTTACCAAACTTTAGCTATATGGGGAATTTTCACTTGCGTAGATATAACCGTACGCTCGATTTTATAACAAAACATTTTGCCGACAGAAAAGGCTTACGCGTTCTTGACTTGGGAACAAAGAATGCTTTCTCCGAGATAATGATAAACCATGGGTTTGCTGTAACAAACACCCAAGGCGAGGACTTGGATTTGCATTTTGAACAGGTTGCAAAAACCGAAGGGGTTGAACTTGTTACCGCTTTGGAGATTCTAGAGCATTTAGTATCGCCATTCCCTTTGCTGAGGGACCTACCTGCTAACCATCTTATTGCTACTATCCCATTACGTCTTTGGTTTGCACCTGCTTACAAAAGCAAAACAGATAAGTGGGACAAGCACTACCACGAGTTTGAGGATTGGCAATTCGACATGCTGCTAGAGAAAGCTGGATGGACAATTGTGGATAGAGCCAAATGGACATCGCCCATTCATAAACTTGGCATACGCCCCATTCTGCGCATGTTTACTCCCCGTTACTATGCGGTGTACGCTGTTAGGCGTTAACATTTAGACGTTAGACTATATTTAGTTACCACAATACCACTTTTATGGATTGGGTAGTTAACTGGCACTTTATAAAGTCTAACGTCTAACTATAGCTGTCCTAACTTAGCCTGTAGGCGCAATGCTATTTCCAGCCCTGTGCCTTAATGGTAATCTCGCTACCCTCGGGGGTTATAAGCGCTGCGCCCTTATCCTGATGCGTTATATGGCCAATAATGGAAACACCCATATTCTCCATCTCCTTGTGAAGTGAGAGGGGTACAGTGAATAGCAGCTCGTAGTCCTCGCCACCATTAAGCGCAGCCACAAGTGGGTCTATCTGTATCTCTTCCGATAGCCTGAATGTTTCCTGATCGATTGGAATTTTATCTAGGTAAATACGGCAGCCCACCTTTGAGCTCTTGCAAATATGTAGCAGCTCGCTAGCCAAACCATCGGAGATATCAATCATAGATGTTGGCTTAATGCCCGCTTTGGCTAGCATCTCAACGGCATCCTTACGCGCCTCGGGTTTAAGAATGCGCTGTATTAGGTAGTCGTACCCTTCCAGCTGTGGCTGGGCGTTGGGATCGGCCATAAAAACCTGCTTCTCGCGCTCAAGCAGCTGTAGCCCCATATAGGCCGCACCAAGGTTGCCAGTAACACAAATAAGATCGGTTTCCTTTGCCCCATCGCGGTAGCAAAGCAACTTTTCGTCGGCCTCGCCAATGGCCGTTACGCTTATGGTAAGCCCAGTCATGGACGAGGTGGTATCGCCACCCACCAAATCAACCCCATACTTATCGCAGGCAAGGTAAATGCCAGCATACAGCTCCTCCACATCCTCAAGGCAGAACCGCTTTGATAGGCCAACGGATACGGTTACCTGTTTGGGTTGGGCGTTCATGGCGTAAACATCGCAAATATTTGTAACAATAGCCTTGTAGCCAAGGTGTTTAAGCGGGAAGTACGTTAAATCGAAATGGATACCCTCTAGCATTAAATCGGTGGTAACCACCATGCGTTTACCCTTGGGGTTTATTACGGCAGCATCGTCGCCAACGCCCTTTACGGTTGATGGGTTCTTTGGCTGTGCGTTTGCTGTTATATGGTCTATTAAACCAAACTCGCCCAATTGGCCTAGCTCTGTTCTGTTCGATTCGGTACTCATGCTTGCTATTTAATTTTTCGCAAAGATACTGCATGTTTTTATCAATCCTAATGCGCTGTGCAGTAAGGTTAATTGCAATAAAGAATGATTCTGTACAAGTGGTTTTAACGTTTTTTAAAACAAATTGCTAAGTTTAACGCCACTGTTTTTTATGTGAAGTAGATATGTATCATATTGTATTTTAATCTTATAGGTATGTTTTTTTCTAAAATGAGCTTACGAACACGCCTGTTCGTTCTGTTAATAGGCGCATCGGTTATTGTTTACTCCTTAGTTTTTGTGTATCTAATAGTATCAATAAAAAAGGAAAATCTTTCTCAGGCTAAGAACTATGTAAACACCGTAATTAGGGAGTCGGCCAATAGTTTTCAGGATCAGATTGATAATGAGCTCTCGGTGGTTAAAACACTAGCCGAAGGGTTTGAAGGAATTAACCACGGCACCGTTCAGCAACGATTGGCCATACAGAACACCATAGTGCAAAAGGTTTTTGAATCGCATAAGAACTACAAATCGCTTTGGGTACACTGGGATTTGACATACTTCGACCAGAGCGGCAGGAGCAAGGGACGCCTACGTAGCAAGTACTTTAGGGATGGTAGCGAGGTGCTGTACAAGCAGGATACCGCATCGTTTGAGAATCTCTCCGATAATAGCCTTTGGGTTACACAGGACGGCAATAGCAACACCATTCTGGAGCCCTACTTTTTTGCTTACCGCGAAACCGATAAAAAGGAGCACATGACCAGCCTTATTAGCCCAATTGTGGTTAATGGGAAGGTGATTGGCACTGTGGGCTGCGACATTGTGCTAACAGAGCTTAGGCGCAGGGTAGATAAGCTTAAACCGTTCAAGAATAGCTACTCCTACCTGCTCTCCAATGGGGCAATTTACGTTACGCATCCCGATACTACGGTTATTGGCCAGTCCATGGCCCAGATTAACCCCGACGAGGATGCCCTATACGATATAACAGGAAAAATTAGGCGAGGCGAGGAGTTTTCCCTTTCGGCCACGCACTCCGAAACGGGTAAAGAGGTTGTTGCCTACTTTATGCCTGTTGAGATGGAGAACTCAGGAACGCCATGGTGCCTAGGTGTTATGGTAACGCTGGACGATGTTATGGAAACATCGCGCAGCATGGTATCGTGGCTCATTGTTGTGGGCATTGTGGGGCTTATCATTATCTCGGTGCTAACGGCATCATTTGCCACCCAAATATCCGTTAGAATAAAGCGGGGCGTTGCCTTTGCCAAGGAGATAAGCGAGGGGAACCTTCAGGTGAGGATGAACGATGCATCGGGCGACGAGATAGGCGTGCTATCGCGCTCACTTACGGGAATGGCCGAGCGGTTAGACTCAATTTTCAAGGGCATACAGGAGGCCTCGGCCGAGATATCGGGAGCCGGTGAAACGCTGGAGAGCAGCTCGCAGCGGCTTATTGGCGCCTCGTCCGATTTGGTTGCCGCATCCAACGAGGTTAGCGGAGCTGTAGATCAGGTGGCCACCTCCATTGTAAGCAGCAACGCATCGGCGCTACAAGCCAAGGACATATCGGTTAAGGCGGTGGATACCATTAGGGAGGGCGAGGCCATATCGCAACGGGCCATGGATGCCATGCGCAATGTGGCCGAGCGGATACAGGTGGTTAACGACATTGCATTCCAAACCAACATACTTGCGCTTAATGCTGCCGTTGAGGCTGCACGTGCGGGCGAGCACGGACGCGGTTTCTCCGTAGTTGCTGCCGAGGTACGCAAGCTGGCCGAGCGCTCCAAGGTTGCGGCTAACGAAATTGTTGCCCTATCAAAAACCAGCCTTACCACAGTGGAGCAGGTGCTAAGGGTTATGGCGGCACTTGCCGACGAGATATCCAAAACCGCCCACCACACCCAGAGCATTGCCGAGGCCAACGGTCAGCAGCAGGTGGAGTCGGAGCGCATACGCGAGTCCGTTAACCGTTTGTACCAAATTAGCCAGCAGAACAACCAGGCCTCCGACGAGGTGCTACACTACTCCAAAGCCCTTACCGAGCTTGCGGGCAAGCTGGAGGAGATGGTATCGGTGTTTAGGTAACGCACCTAAAGTTACTAATAGCAAAACCAGAATGTCGCAGCTAGTATATGCATAAGCTGCGGTATTCTGGTTTACCTTTTCTAAAGATAGCATTGCGTGGTTTGTACGCTCAATGCAATCCTAGCCAAAACTACCCCCTTGTAATAAGAATTACCTACTAAGCCATTACCTCACAAAAAAGCTATATTTTATACATACTACTTATGTAGGACGATGTGGTATATATAAGTAGGTTAGCGGTTATAATACTTAGCAGATGAACAAAGAATTTCCAATAATTGAAGCTAGTATTCTAGAAGGTATTTGCAGAGTGATTGCAGATACATCGAATGGATTGACAGGTTCTGAATTAGGAAAAGCAATACTTGATTCAAAAATGAAGGACGTAAATCCAGAAATGACAAAGTGGAAAAGGCTTTATAACTTCTGTGTGGAGGCACAAAACAGAAACCAATGCTCAAATAATATTTTAACATTAATACAAACAGCATATCATCCTTCAAGATTTTTAAACAATAAAGAAAAATTTGAAGTAAGACGGTCAGAATTAAATAAAATCCTCTCATTTATTGGGCTAGAATGCGCAGATAATGGAAAATTTCGAAATGTAATTAAATCAGAAACAATCTCTGATGCTGAAAAAAGAGCAACACTTTTATTTACAAAACTTGAAGAACGAAATGTTCATCCAGATGTTATTAAATTCTGTAAATCTGAACTATTACAGGATAATTATTTTCATGCAGTTTTTGAAACAACGAAAAGTGTCGCCGATAAGATTCGTAAAATGACAGGATTAACTTGTGACGGGGCTGAACTTGTAGACAAAGCCTTTGGAATAAATAATCCAATTATAAAAATTAATAACTTAATATCTGAAACTGAAAATAGTGAACATAAAGGTTTTGCTAATTTATTAAAAGGTTTTTTTAGCATGTTTAGAAATACAATAGCACATGAACCTAAGATAACATGGGCTATTGAAGAAAACGATGCTTTAGACATAATGACTATTGCATCTCTAATGCATAGAAAACTTGATAGCGCAGAGAAATTCAAATAAATTACAACCGCTAGCAAGCAGTTGCTTTCACTGGAGTTGATGATGCAAATGCAGAATTTTTACTACATTTAACTAACTTTTTAACGGCGGATAACGCCGTTGACAATTCACACCCCAACTTTTTAAACCACAGAAACGTTGTGCGCAATATGACAGATTTAAATACATATAATATTAATGAAGACGAATTAGATAAATTTGTTTATCGTATAATTGACTATGATAGACTTGTTAAAATATTGAAAACTAATAATAATACATTGGTGAGAACTTTTATGTGGGAAGATCCTTTTGAAAATTTATTAACAATACTCACAAGTGACAAGGAAAGAAAAACAAGTTACTCTACAATGAATAAATTTACTTATGCCCAATGTTGGTCTTTCGCAAATGAAAATGATTTGCTTTGGCGAACTTATTCTCCTAATAAGGAAAGTGTTAGAGTTAGAAGTACACCAAGGAAATTGTTGAAGTCTATTTATAATTCTTCAAAAATTAAAGAGATTTTATTAAAACCAAGAATTTTATGGGAAAGCAGTAGAGACAATGACAAAATTGAAGAGAGTATATCTTTTTTCTGCGGGAAAGTGAAATACTTAACAAAAGATGAAATTTATGATTTTATAAAATCTAATCAAAGGGGATTGAATTTAAAATTTTATTTTGAATCATTATTTATTAAACGGGAGCCTTTTCGCAATGAAGAAGAGTTTCGACTTGGAGTTTATCATGTTAGTGAGTTACATGACATAATACTGGAATTTTCAGAGAATATTTTTAATTATGACATTAAATTCAATGATGTTTTTGAAGAAATTGTTTTTGACCCAAGAATATCAAACGAGAAATATAATGGTTTAAAAGATGTATTAAAAAAACTACAATTTGAAAACCCAATATATAAATCAGACATTTATGACAAACCAAGTATTAATGATTTTTAAAATTAAAAACAGGACATAATATATAGGAGTCTCAGCGGTCGGCATGACCCCGCTTCCCCCGCTTCCGCACGATTGTATCGTGTGGAAGCTAAGAGAAACAATTAGTTACTTGTTTTTATAAATTTGAAAACCCAGTGGCTAGAAGTTTTTTACTGTTGTAAAAGCCACACGGGGGATTGGCTTCGCCGGGCTCGCAAAGTATGCTCGGTTTATGCGGTAGCAGCGTTGCTTTGCGTTTTGTTTGAGCGTTCTATGGAATTATCACTGCGGCTTATCCCATTCCTACAAAAGATTGCTTTTAAGGTTGCTGTTGCTCTAAAAGGCTAAATTTGTAAATCTATGATTTTTATGGTACTAGACCCCGCTTCCGCACGATTGTATCGTGTGGTAGCTAAGAGAAACAATTAGTTACATTGTTTTTGTAAACTTGAAAACCGCAGTAGCTTGAAGTTTTTGCTGTTGTAAAAGCCACACGGGGGATTGGCTTCGCCGGGCTCGCAAAGTATGCTCGATTTATGCGGTAGCAGCGTTGCTTTGAGTTTTGTTTGAGCGTTCTATGGAATTATCACTGCGGCTTATCCCATTCCTACAAAAGAATGCTTTTAAGGTTACTGTTGCTCTAAAAGGCTATATTTGTAAATCTATGATTTTTATGGTACTAGACCTTTTTTTTGGGCAAAAGGGACATTCGCGGCTACAGTAAGAAACTCATAAACACGTTAACATGCATTACGATGAGAATACAAAGCCACAAGATTGAAGAAATAGTAATTGCCGAAGTGATTTCGGAAGCGTGCGTAATAAATGGGGTTGAAGACGCCATAGACTTGTTAGGAAACCTCTACTATCAGGGGTTTGATAAGATTGTAATCCACGAGAAAAACATTACGCCAGATTTTTTTGATCTAAAAAGCGGTGTTGCTGGTGATATATTGCAAAAGTTTTCCACTTACCGAGTTCGTTTGGCAATTGTTGGAAATTTTGCCAAATATACAAGCAAAAGCCTAAACGATTTTATTTTTGAGAGCAACAAAGCACGCCATATTTGCTTTGTGCCAACCTGTTCTGAGGCACTAAAAATACTTTCCGTCCAATGAAAGATAGCATAAAGGGTGCTGTACCCAAAGAATCGGTAACCTTTTTTGAGACTCAGCAAGATTTTAGGAACTGGTTGGAAGCGCACCACGAATTGGCCACAGAGCTACTTGTGGGATATTATAAAGTGGGTAGCGGAAAACCATCAATGAGCTGGTCCCAGTCTGTTGACCAAGCGCTTTGCTTTGGATGGATAGATGGGGTTAGAAGGTCCATCGACAAGGAGAGCTATTGCATTCGCTTTACACCCCGTAGGCCTACAAGTAACTGGAGCGCAATTAATATTCGGAAAATTGAGGAGCTAAAAAAAGCGGGTCTTATGAAACCCGCTGGTGTAAAGGCTTTTGCTCTGCGAAAGGAGAATAAATCGGAGGTTTATTCCTATGAGAACGAGGCACTACCACTTGCTCCAGACCTTGAGAAGCAATTTAGAGAGAACAAAGAGGCGTGGGACTTTTTTATGAAGCAAGCACCGTCGTATAGAAAAGCAATAGCTAAATGGATAGTGAGCGCCAAGCAAGAAAAAACCAGACAATCGCGGTTAGAGAGAGCAATACAGGAAAGCGCACTACAAAAGCGGTTAACATAGCCCAACAGAATGACAGCAATTGTACCTTGCTTATGCATTTTCTCACAACCCTTTTGGGTGCAAAATATAGGCGCAGCAATTTGCTGTAGATTTTTTTACTAAGTTTGATATATACAACGGTTGTACTACAGGTACCTTTTAATTTGGATGGATATGTACGATGGTGTGGTATAGATAGGTACGTTGGCGGTAAGTTTATGAAAACAAACATTTTTTTCTCATTATTACTAGTCATAATTTTTCTAAACTCTTGCATTGAAAATAGAATCAATGAAAATTTAGAAATCTATGGCTACTCAATTGGCGATACGATAACAGAAGAATTTAAGATAACTCACAAATACGGCGAGTACTTTTCTGATGCAATTTTTAAAAAAGACACGCTTGTTGAGATATACACCATTGGAAAACAAATAAATACATTCACACTAAATCTATCAGAAACAGAATTTAATGAAACAATTAAGAGAGTTGAATCTATATTAGGAAAACCTATTGTTTATTACATTGGGGATACAATTAGAAAGATAAAACTAAATCACTCTATAGAATACTTCCTGTGGAATGATTCTATTACTAATAAATCAATCGAAGCATACCTAAATATGAATCATTCAAGGAAAGGATATGTAAGATTTTCAAACGATTCAATATCAGAAATACTTTTAAGAAAACACATACTTGATTATGATATCATTGATAAACCTGTGGAGATTGTTGAATTTAAATAAAAAACCATTGGTTAACAAGCCGTTACTTTCACTGAGGCTAACGTAGCATGTGCTGAAAGCGACTACTTAGCAGCACCCCAAGACAACATTATGAGAGGTTATCACTTTATTATTATTCTTTTTGCCTTACTGATTAATAGTGAGGCCTTTTCGCAGCATAAAAAAACCCATCTGCCATATTCCAAATTTGAGGTTAAGTTTGGTTTTGGGTTTGAGCAAGGTTTTAATCTTGGTTTAAATTACTACTACTTGAAAAATGCTAATTTTGGAGTAGGCATTGGCTCTCACTTTCCTCCCAGAGAAAAGGCGCATCACTTTTTATTAAATGCAGAAAACAACTTTCATATTGTTCTAACTAAGCGAAGGGTTTATGAATTGTCAATTTTACTAAATCAGCAGGTTATGGTTTGGAGGTATTCAGAACCCGATTTTTCTCATGATGCAGTAACTCTAGGATTAAACTCTGGGCTTAGATATGCCGCGCCTAGCGGTTTTGGAGTAATGCTAGAGGTTGGCCCTTCCATAACATATACCTTAAAATTCCATAAGGTTGAGTCCTCAACCATAAGTCCAAACACAAACACAATTAGCTCCAACTTTAGATTGCTATTCTTTCACCGATTCTGATCCCGCTTGTGGAAATGCATCGTTGTTCATGCTAATTGGTGGGTTATCCTACTTGTGCTATGCTTCTGATTAAGGATTTTTACTATTTTTATATTAACTTGTTGTAGTGTTTGAAATCAGCACAATGCTGATAAAAACTGCTGTATGTAAAATTTAAAGCAAGGCTATTGCTGATTGTTAATACATTACATAAATCTTGAATTGCATTAGGATGAAGAAATTTCTTGTTTTTTTAC
>DHVO01000055.1 GCA_002412705.1 Bacteroidales bacterium UBA5206
AGCGCTCTAGGTACGACCAGTACGGTCATGCAGGTGTTGGCGGTGCAGCTGGCGGAGGGTTCTCTGGTGGTGGCATGTCCATGGAAGATATCTTCTCGCAGTTTGGCGATATCTTTGGCGGACATTTTGGCGGATTCGGCGGCTTTGGCGGCTTTGGTTCAAGCGGCCGCTCAAGAACCCGTGTTAACAAGGGATCGGACCTACGCGTAAAGGTTAAGCTAAACCTTGAAGAGATTGCCAATGGCGTTGAGAAGAAGCTTAAGGTAAACAAGTACATTTCCTGTAACGAGTGTAGCGGAACGGGTGCACAGAGCGGATCGGCATACAACACCTGCTCAACCTGTAGAGGCTCAGGTTACGTAACCCGCGTTGCCAACACCTTGCTGGGTCAAATGCAAACCACATCGCCATGCCCAACATGTAACGGCGAGGGCAAAATAATTGCCCACAAATGTAACGCATGTAGCGGTGAGGGTATTGTTCGCGACTCGGAGGTTATCACCATAAAAATCCCTGCTGGAGTTGGCGAAGGAATGCAGCTAAGCGTATCGGGTAAAGGTAATGCAGCACGCCGCGGTGGAGTTAATGGCGACCTATTGGTTGTTATTGAGGAGGAGAAACACCCCGAACTAACCCGCGATGGCAACGACCTTATATACAACCTATTCCTTAGCTTCCCCGATGCGGCACTAGGCGCACCGGTTGAGATACCAACCGTTGAAGGTAAGGTTAAGATAAAAATTGACGCAGGAACCCAACCCGGAAAGGTACTTAGGTTACGCGGTAAGGGCTTACCCGATGTTAACGGCTATGGCCGCGGCGACCTTTTGGTTACCATCAACGTTTGGGTACCCAAAAACCTATCGAAAGACGAGAAGGCTTCCATTGAAAAGCTGGCCAAATCGCCAAACTTTGAGCCAAGCCCAGATAGCAGCGAGCGTAATTTCTTTGAACGGATGAGGGGATTTTTCGAATAACCTCCTTACCTTAAACCACATAAAAAAACCACAGCTTTGGCTGTGGTTTTTTTGTAACGACACAAATCTTCAATTTTTATTACCTTAGTTGTAATAAAATGCTTTTGCCAGCTACAAATAGAGTGTAAAAAGCTAAAGCAAGCCCCAAACTGGGCATCAGCAAGTTTACAACAACTGATATCAAACTCAAAAACAGATAAATTACCATGCACTTACTCGAAGCCAAGAACATCGAAAAGCGCTACGCAAACCACCTTGCGCTTGACGATGTTAGCGTTGCTGTTCCAGAGAACAGCATTTACGGCCTACTTGGGCCAAACGGAGCGGGGAAAACCACTCTAATTAGAATTATCAATCAGATTACTGGCCCCGATAAGGGTGAGGTATCCTTTATGGGTCGCCCAATGAAGTCTGAGGATATCTTTAAGATTGGTTACCTTCCCGAGGAGCGCGGTTTATACAAGAAGATGAAGGTTGGCGAGCAGGCCATTTACCTTGCTCGCCTAAAAGGGCTAAGCCGCGCCGAGGCCATTAAGCGCCTAAAGTACTGGTTCGAGAAGTTTGAGATTGAAACATGGTGGGACAAGAAGGTTGAGGAGCTATCGAAGGGGATGGCACAAAAAATACAGTTTGTGGTAACCATTATCCATGAGCCCTCTCTACTCATTTTTGATGAGCCCTTTAGCGGTTTCGACCCCATTAACGCCAACCTGCTTAAAGAGGAGATTCTAGCGCTTAAGAAGAAAGGTGCCACCATAATTTTCTCTACCCATAACATGGACTCTGTTGAGGAGCTGTGCGACCAAATATCGCTAATCAACAAATCTAAAAACATCCTTAGTGGACCAATAGATCAAGTACGCAAGGAGTACGGTAGCAACATTTTCGACCTTACATTTAACGGTAACATCGATTCGTTACGCTCTGCTCTTGATGCAAACTACGAGGTTGTAACCCACAAAACCGAAGGCAATAGCAATATCGCTCAAATAAAGGTGCATAACTACTCTAGCGACAACCGCCTACTTAAAATGGCACTTAACGCTGTAGAAATTACTGGTTTTAATCAGGTTATACCAAGCATGAACGACATATTTATCCAGGTTGTTCAGGAGTACAACAAGAACCACAAAGTGGTACAGGAGTAATTACGTAACCAAGAAAACACGCTAAAAATGAACAAGATATTACTAATAATAGAGAGGGAATTTCTTACTAGGGTTAAGAAAAAGTCCTTTATCATAATGACCTTGCTCACACCTATCCTTTTTGCAGGGATTATGGTGGCATCTATCTACCTCTCCATGAGCGAGGATACCGATTTAAAGAGCATTGCGGTAATTGACGACTCCCAACTATTTGAGGGGAAAATACCCGATACCGAGTACACCAAGTTCCAGTTTATTCACGACAAAAAGGTTGAGGATTTAAAATCCACCTACCAGCAGGAAGGCTACTATGCAGTGCTTTACATCAGCCACATAATTGCCAGTTCGCCCGATGGTGCCATTCTTTACTCAGAGAAGCAACCACCTATGGATGTAACCCAGCACATTGAGGGAGCCATAAAAAAGGAGATTGAGACTCAAAAGCTAATGGCGTACAACATTGAGAATCTGCCTCAAATACTAGAGAGCATAAAAACCAAGGTAAACGTACGCACCATTAAGTGGACAAAGGATGGCGAGGAAAAGGAGAGCAGCACCCTACTTGCCATGGGCTTTGCGTACATCCTAAGCTTCATTATCTACATGCTAATCTTCCTATTCGGTTCTCAGGTTATGCGTGGCGTTATTGAGGAGAAAAACAACCGCATTGTTGAGGTTATTGTTTCATCGGTAAAGCCATTCCAGCTAATGCTTGGAAAGATTATTGGGATTGCATCGGTTAGTATGGTGCAAATATTTGTTTGGATAGTGTTAACCTTTGGGCTATTCACCGCAGGTAGTAGTATGCTTATTAGCAAGCCATCGGATGCAAAACAAACACAAGAGGTAGTTACCAACCTAATGGAGCAACAGGGTGTAACCCAAGCAATACCAGTAACCGTTCCAACAGAGCAAAATGAGCAGGCTAAGTTCATGAACATGCTTAGCAATATCAACTTCCCTCTAATTATTGGCGGATTTATCTTCTTCTTCCTTGGTGGATACCTTCTTTACGCAGCCATGTTTGCCGCAGTAGGTTCTGCTGTTGATAATGAGGCCGACTCGCAGCAGCTGGTAACCCCAATTACCATCCCGCTAATTCTTGCCCTACTGGTTATGGCAAGCGGACTAAAGGCTCCCGATGGCCCGCTGGCCTTCTGGTTCTCAATGATTCCGTTCACCTCGCCAATTGTAATGGTTACCCGCCTACCCTATGGCGTTCCAACCTGGCAGCTTATTACATCAGGCGCCATACTAATTGCAACCTTCCTACTATTTACCTGGCTAGCCGCAAAGATTTATCGCACAGGCATTCTGCTTTACGGTAAAAAGTACACTTGGAAAGAGATGTGGAAATGGATACGCTATAGCAACTAAAGCTACTATATTCGCAGCATAAAACTTAGGGGTTCGGATTTTCCGAGCCCCTTTTTAATACCCATAACCATGAACCATCAGGAAATAGTTGATAAAACCGTAGCACACGTAAAATCGCTTTGCGAAACAGATAG
>DHVO01000144.1 GCA_002412705.1 Bacteroidales bacterium UBA5206
GGGCAACATCGCTGGTGTAAAGCAGGTGGATGTTTGGCCCAGCATCAATGGTAAAGCCAATGTTTATGCCCTTTTCGGTGCGGAATGCCTTAATCATCTCAATTATTTGTAACGATTGGGGCTTTAGCAGTATAGGCTGATTTTTTGAGCTCATAATTAGGCCGTGTAGCGTCATGGCTTCGCTTTCGGCAATATCGAAAAAGCGCTTTAAGTCGCCTTTGCGAAGGGCTTTAAGTATGGCGTTAAGGTTTATTCTGGCCTCGGCGTAGCGCGCATCGGCAAAGGGATGGTTGGCCATTAGCGCATGTCCTTGAGTGCTAGATAAAACCTTTGGCGATGTGCTCACAACCAAAATCGCGTCGCGCATCTCAAAGAATTTGGGGTCAACAATTGGCGATAGTGAAAGGGCGTACTCGTTGGTTGAGTTGGGAAGCTCGGGAAGGTAACCCCATTCCTGCCAGCCACCAAAAACGGAACGAGAAGCGCTACCAGAGCCCAAACGTGCAACGTACGATGCTTTGCGTAGGAATGGCGAGCCAAATCCAAGGTTACCCTTTATTTGCTCCTCTATGTGGCAAAGGCACAGCGCCAACGATGCAAAACCTGATGCCGATGAGGCTATTCCCACCGAATGCGGAAAGCTGTTTACCGTAGTTACCTTGGCCTCTACGTTGGCTAGGAAAGGGAACAGCGGTTCTACGTTGCGTAGGAACTGCTCTATGCGTGGAGCAAACTCTTTACCCTCTGGGTTTATAGTAAGCGAAAAGCCTTTAGGGGAGTACTTAACCTCAAGTTGGGTTTGCGTGTAGCAACCGTTAAGCGAAAAGCTTAACGAGGGGTTTTGTGGAATTTGTCCATCCTTTTTGCCCCAGTACTTTACTATGGCAATATTTGATGGGGCTTTCCAACCCGACTTAAACTCACTACCTGCGCTCTTAAGTTGTTCAGTACCCACTGCGTTTTGGGTAAACTCGGTCCATTTACTCTTTGCCATCCCAATGAACTTTTTTTAAAAAAGTAAATATATATAAAGTATTTGAGATACAAGGGGAGAGTTGTGAAACGGAGAAAGAACAGATGCTAGATGTTAGATTTTAGACGTAAGACGTATGACAGAAAACAGTGTTAGTTAATCTGTGATGATTTTTACAATTGGTGCTATCTGTGTTCTATGATTAGATGTTAGACGCTAGACCGTTGACAGAAAACAGCAGCCATTGATTGGTGAAAATCCGTGTTATCCGCGTTCCATCCCAATATCATCATACCCAAACACA
This sequence comes from Bacteroidales bacterium UBA5206, assembly GCA_002412705.1. Classification (GTDB taxonomy): domain Bacteria; phylum Bacteroidota; class Bacteroidia; order Bacteroidales; family Tenuifilaceae; genus UBA5206. The sequence goes on from DHVO01000144.1 coordinate 1,278, forward strand.
GATTTTAGATTATGGTTTGCAATGTAGCGCTTTGTGTACTCCATTCCCAGAGGAGAGATGAATAGGGCAAAATCGCCACCCCACGCACCAAGAGATTTAACGGCTCCGTTAAAGTCCGCAAACCTTTTTTGCTTGATGGGCAAAGAGCCAATTTGCTTGGCCACTATGGCCTCGTGGTTGTCAATAATATCCACTAGTTGCGCTACGCTTTGCGCTTGCATAAAGGCATTGGATAGGGCTGATACGCTCTCAATATCAGCTTTGCTGAAATTGTTGCTAGTTAATCCTTTTATGGATGCTGCGCTGCTCTGCTTTTTCCCTAGATAGGTAAAAACGGCATTGCTTGTTAGCGCTTGGGGCAGGCCAACTGGCTTGGTTATATGCGTGCTGCTGTTTAGTTGAAACGAGAATGGGCTATTCTGGGTTGCTGCAATAACATCGTATCCAGAGCCGTTGCTGGTTTGCTGGTGCAGCGTAAAGGCATCAACATTAAGCAGCTGCGCTACTAGCGACGTTAGGGTAGAGCTACTCCCAAGCCCCCATTGGAGGTCAAAATCGGCATCAACCCTAATGCTTTTTGATTGCAACGCATTGGGATTGTGGCTTAGATTACTGGCCGTTTTTAGTAGCATGGCCAGATTCTCCGCTACCGATTGTGACGTTGTGCTTACAATAGTGAAGCTGGGCAAGCTGAACTTGGCGCTAAACCAAAGCGTGTTGTTGCTATAGCTGCTCCATTCCAGCGTACTGCTGTTGTTGCTGGAAACAGTTAGCTGCTGACCAAAGCGCACGGGAAGCACAATGGCCGTTGCGCCGGCAAGTACAAAGTACTCGGCAGTGAGTAGCAGCTTTCCGTTTGCCCGTAGTGTCATTGTGCTAATTCCCTTTTACGTTCTCAACAAAGGCCTTAACGGCAGAATAGCTAACGGTTCTGTTCTGAAAATGGAGCGTTGCTGCCTCTCTGGTTTTATCGTCCACCGCAAGGGATGAGAGTATGTTGGAGAGGTGCATCTTCATGTGTCCTTTCTGTATGCCTGTTGTTACAAGGCTTTTAACGGCTGCAAAGTTGCTTGCTAGCCCAACTGCTGCGGCAATGGTCATTAGCTCCTTTGCCGATGGGTTGCCAAGTAGCCCAACCGATAGCTTGGCCAGCGGGTGGATATTGGTTATTCCTCCCACAGTTCCAATGGCAAGGGGAATGGTTAGGCTTATGCTGAACGTATCGTTTTGTAGCTGGCATTGGCTTAGTGAGCGGTAGGTTCCGCTGCTGCTGGCGTAGGTGTGAGCCCCTGCCTCGGCAGCCCTAAAATCGTTGCCAGTGGCTATGAGTACGGCATCTATACCATTCATAATGCCCTTGTTGTGGGTGGTGGCGCGGTATGGGTCGGCATTGGCAATATCGAAGGCTAGTTTTAGCTTTTGAGCTAGCTGCTCGCCGCTAATATCGTGGTTAAGCGATGCTAGGCTACTTACGCTGCACTTGGCCTTAACGGTAACTAGGCACTCGGGCGTGTTGTTGCTAAGGATTGCCATAACAACTTGGGCTTTGCCTGCAAAGAGCGCTTCCAGTCCGTTGCCCATCTCCTCAAGGCAGGTGTTTATGAAGTTGGCGCCCATGGAATCAACCGTTTCAAACCTAACCGATAGGCGGAAAAGGTTGGGTTGCACGGCGGGAAGGCTTTCGATGGAGGCGCTTAGCACCCCTCCTCCGCGTTTCTCCATGCTCTGGGTGGTTGGCTTTATTAGGTCGATAAGGGTATCGGTAATGCCCTTTTGGTTGTTGGTAACCTCGTGGCTGCTGCCGCTCCAGGCAAAGTAAACGTGCCCTAGCTTAACGGTGCTTATGCTTTCAACGGTAAACCCGCCGTGTTGGCTCCAGAACTTAGCGCTGGCTGCAGCGGCTGCTACCACAGAGCTCTCCTCTGTTACCATGGGTACATGGTAAACCTTTCCGTTTACCATTACGTTTGGGGCAATGGAGTAGGGGAGATGATAGCTGCTCACCGTGTTCTCTGATAGTTCGGTAAAGGCCTCGGCAAACTGCTTGTTGGTTGATATAAAGCTTTGTAGCCAATTTATATCTATATCGTTTTGCGAAATTAGCTGTGCTACAAATTCCTGCTTCTCCTTTATTGTTAGCTTGGAGAAGCTGTTTACTATGTTGTTGGTCATTGTTGCTTAAGTTCTGATTGAGTTTTGCATTTTACTTCCTGACTTTGTTTATCCAGTTGTTTGTATCTTTTTCCAATAGTTTACTCGCTTCATCGAATTTAAACAGATTCATTAAACTGTGGTATTTAGAGGTTAAGATGAATCTTTTTGCTTTTTCTGTTGTTAGTTTTTCTTCGATTTTTGAAAATGCTTCGTATGCCTCGGCATATTTTCTTTTGGTATAGAGTTTTTCTGCTTCAAAAGCTTCTGTTCTTAACGTTTTATCTTTATTCCTAAATTCTTTCCGTACAATTTTTTTTAATGTTTTATCACTACGTCTAGAGGTAACACAGTTCTCAAAAGAAAATCTTCCTAATTCCTTTTTTATTTCTTTCCTTGAATCACAGTTACAGAGTGAGTCAAGATGCTCATAAACAGCTCTATTATATGCTTCTTGTTTTGGAGTCAAAAAATCTTGTGGGATTTCAAAGAACAAATATTCATAGGTAAAGTCGAACCTTTCTTCAATACAATGAATTTGTTCTACATTAATGCATGGATTATCATGCATTGTCCATTCCGATAAAAGTATTTTCAGGATTATTTTGCCTTCATAAATGTCGTTTCTTGCTTGTGATTCATTAAAATCTAGAAGTTGATTATTGAAATATTCGATGGCGAAGTCAGTATATTCCTGACTGAACGAGAAAGAATAGTTTAATATTAGTAATATGAAGATAATCAGTGTTTTTTTCATAAAACTTGCTCTAACTAATAGTTCGAAAAAGTATTACGTATGTTTTACCCGAAGGAATGCCTTGGCTAGCGTTAAACCCTTAATCTGATTCTGAACGTACTGTTTAAGCGGCTCGTAGGTGCCTTGGGCAAACTTCAGAAAGCCCGATGCTTGTCCGTAAACAGCTGGCATTACGCTTCTTTGCGTGTAGTAGTACCCATCAAGGAACGACTGAACGCCGCCAGAAATTATAAGGTTTTTACACTTAACCTGAGCGCCACTATTTACCAGTAGGTTAACGGTATCGAGCATTTGTTCGGCCGTGTGGCCAACTCTGGCAAAGGGTGCAAATAGCTCCTGCTCCTCGGCGGTGCTGCGCATCAGCTCAACCTTGGCAAAGTTTGTACCTCCAAAGGCAGCAAATTCAAAGGCTTCAATGGGTAGGCTAAGCGCCTGTTTTATGCTCTCGGTACCCATGCCTTGGCCAACCTCCTTAAGTATTATTTTTAGGTGAGTTAGCTCTAGGAACTCCTGAATAACCTCTATTGGCGGACGGCTTAGCAGGTCGCCCTCGGGCTGAAGCCACTCCTGCATGGGATTTACGTGAATTATTAGCCCATCGGCTTGTAACCTGTTAACCAGCTCAACCAGCTTGGGATACGATTTATCGGCAAGCATATGCTCAAGCTGTGCTATGCCTATGTTGGCGTAGAACGGGAGGTCAGGGCCAATGATATGCCGCATATCAAAATCGGCAAAATGCTTATCGTTATCCAAAAGGATACGGCAGGAGCCAAGCCCCATTCCCATGCCAAACTCGTTACAGGCACGGGCTAGGTTGCTGTTTATGGTACGCGCAAGCTGGGTGCCACCCGTCATGCTGCTAACCCAAATGGGAACGCTGAGGGTTTTGCCCAGAAACTGGAATGGTTGGAGCTTTGCCTGATGAGTTCCAAGAAGCGGCTCGTAGCTAAAACGGTTATCGGAGTGCTCCTTGGTTACCTGTGAGGCAAATGCCATTTCAATGTGGTCTCTTTTACGCTCTTCCATAGCGGGTTAGGTTGATGTAGGGTTACGTATTACCGTGCGCAGCCAATTTGGCGGGCGATTACTAATTTAAGAATTTCGCTGGTTCCTTCGCCAACATGCAGAATTCTTTGGTCTCTAAAGTGGCGCTCAACTAGCGAACCCTTAATTAGTCCCGTTGCCCCGTGTATCTGACTGGCCTCGGTAGCCACAAATGTAGCCACTTCTGAGCAGAAAAGTTTAGCCATTGCAGCCTCTTTGGAAAAAGGCTGATTGCTATCCTTTAACCAAACTGCATGGTATAGCAGGTGGCGCGCGGCCTCTATTTGCGTAGCCATTTCGGCTAGTTTAAACGATATAGCCTGGAACGATGCTATGGGCTTCCCAAACTGATGCCGGGCGTTGGCATAATTAAGCGCCTCGTTGTATGCGCCTTCGGCAAGGCCAAGCCCCATGGCCGCAATGCTTAGTCGGCCAGCATCAAGCGTCTCAAGCATTAGCTTTGCGCCTTTTCCTCTAGTACCTAGGATATTGGCCTCGGGCACGCTGATGTTGCTAAAGGCTATTTTGCCTGTATCGCTGGCGCGCCACATCAACTTGTTTAGGATACGTTCCGTTTTGTAGCCTGTTTCTCTGGGTACTAGTATGGCCGATAGTTCTGGCTTTTCGCCTTTTTTACCCGTTTGTGCCAGCAGCGTAATCCCTGCCGACATTGGATTTGTGGCATTGGAGATGTATATTTTTTCGCCATTAATTACCCATTGGCCGTCCACCAGCTGTGCCGTTGTTTCAGCGCCAAGGGCATCGCTTCCTGCGTTGGTTTCTGTTAGGCCAAAGGCCCAAACCTTTTCGCCAGAGCATAGCTGGGGAAGCAGCGCTTTGCGCTGTTCGGGTGTGCCGTAGTAGTAAATGGGGTTAACGCCTAGGCAGTTGTGTGCTGCTAGGGTTGCGGCTTGTGAACCATCAACCTTCGATAGCTCCTCCACGGCAAGAACCAGCGCCATGTAGTCCAGTCCCAGTCCGCCGTACTCCTTGGGGACAACAATGCCAAATAGGCCTAACTTGCCCATCTCCTGAGTAAGTTCCTGCGAAAAGATTTCGCCCTCGTCGAGCTGCGTAGCAATGGGCAGTACCCTTTTCTCTGCAAACTCTTTTACCTTTTGCTGTAGCTCCTTATGAGCTTGAGTTATTTGTGATATCATTCTACTAAATTTTTACAAGTTGAACCAATTCGGCGCCATCGGAAACCTGTTCGTTTGCAGAAACGAGTAGCCTTCCAACTATAGCCTTCATAGGTGCGCATATGCTGTTCTCCATTTTCATGGACTCAATGGTAAGAAGGGCATCGCCGCTATCAACAACTTGTCCCTCTTCTACCGCTAGGCTAATAATTCGGCCGTGCAGCGGTGATGTAATAACATCAGTTCCATTGTGTTGTTTAGTGGGTTTGGGCTTTTCTTTCCCGTTGGATAACTTATTGGCTGTCGATAAAGTATATGTAAGCCCACCAAAACCAATGGTTGCGCTCCATCTGTTAGCCGAGTAGTTCGCCTCAATTCGTTTACTGTTCAGGTTAAAGGCAATGTGCGTTTCTGTTCGGTTTATTTGCGATATGCTGTGCTGTGCGCCATCCAGTTCAAGGCTAAAGGCATTAGCCCTTTGCCTAATATCGGCGGTAAGCGGTTTGTTATCCCATGTAAAGTGGAGCCTGTTGCTGGGTATGTATGCCCCAAACTGCTCCCAAATACCAATGGGCTTAGCGCCTGCATTTAGCTGAAGCAGCGCAAACGCAGCCATAACCTCCAGCGGCAGCTGCTTGGGTTTGGTGCTGGCAAACAGCGTAGCCCACTGGTTGCATATTTCTGTTGATATTTGGTTGGTGCGGTACTGCTGGTTTTGGCTAATAAATAACAGAAAATCGAGGTTGGTATCCAATCCGTGAATTTGGGTTTCCCTAAGCAACGTGGTTAACCGCTCAGCTGCCTGATTCCGGTTGGCTCCCGTAACAATTAGCTTTGCAAGCATGGGGTCGTAGGCACCGGTTACCGTTTGCTCCACCTCAAGGGCGTGCTCTACCCGCAACCATTGGTACGTAGGGATGCTTACGTGTGCTATTTTTCCCGTTGATGGGGCAAAGCCCTCAAAGGGTTTCTCAGCGTATGCCCTTACCTCAATGGCGTGACCATTTATATTGATATCGCTTTGCGATACTCCTAAACCAAATCCCTGTGCTACGTTTAGCTGCAGCTCAACAATATCGAGCCCAGTTATGGCTTCGGTTACAGGATGCTCCACCTGAATGCGGGTGTTAACCTCTAGAAAGTACACCTGATTGTTGTTACCCACAAGGAACTCAACTGTGCCTGCGCTTAGGTATTTGGCCTCCTTGGCCAGCTTAACGGCATAGCCAAGTAGGGTTTCTCGGAGTTCGCTGCTTAACGATACAGCCGGAGCCTCCTCCACAACCTTTTGGTACCTGCGCTGAACGCTGCACTCCCGCTCGTATAGGTGGATTACGTTGCCGTTTCCATCGCCAACAATTTGTACTTCGATGTGGCGCGCCTGTGGCATGTACTTTTCAAGGTAAACGCTGCCGTTGCCAAAGGCTGATGCGGCTTCGCGCATCGATTTTGCAACAAGCGCCTGTAGCTCGCCCTCCGATTTAACAATGTACATCCCCTTGCCTCCGCCGCCGCCAGCAGGCTTAATGAGCATGGGGAAGCCAATGGTTTTGGTTAGACCGCTTAGCTCATCAATGCTTCCTGTGGCTGCGGGTAGCACTGGAATACCCACCGACTGAGCCATGTTGCGCGCGGCAACCTTATCGCCCAAAAGGGCAATGGTTTGGGGCGTAGGGCCAATAAAGGTGATGCCGTTGGCCTCCACCTGCTCAGCAAACGCTGCGTTCTCCGAAAGGAATCCATAACCCGGATGAATGGCATTTGCGCCACTTTCCCTAGCAATGGATATAACCTTTGCTACATTCAGGTAGGTATCGCTGAGTGAACCTGTGCCAAGGCTATAGGCCTCGTCGGCAAGGCGGGCATGAGGGGGAAAGCCCTCATCGGTAGCGTAAAGCGCAACGGTTTTAATGCCCAGTTGCTGCGCTGTGCGTATTATTCTAATGGCAATTTCGCCTCTGTTTGCTATTAGTAGCTTGGTAATCATGCTTTAAGTGTTGAGTGCGTGTAAAAATCAGCCTAAGTTGAAGTTTGCTTTGCGCTTCTCTAAAAAGGCCGATACTCCCTCCTGTGCTTCGGCCGATAGCCGAACGTTGGCAAGCATCTTTGCGGTATAATCGGGGCTGGGGGAGTGCTGCGTTACGTAGGCTATGAGCTCCTTGCTAAGTGCTTGGGCCTTTGGTCCACCCGATAGGAGGTGCTTTACAACCCGTTCCAACTCGGCATCAACCTCATCGTCGGGAGTGGATTGTGCAATAAGCCCAAATTGTGCCGCCTCTGCTGCCGAGAAGGGCTTTGCGGTTAGCACCAGCTCCCGCAGCTTGCCTTCGGTTAGCCGTTTGGCAAGGAAAGGCATTATGGTGGCGGGTATTACGCCCAGCTTAACCTCACTAAAGGCAAATGTTGTGCTTGATGCGCTTATGGTGTAGTCGCTGGCGGCAATAAGTCCGTTTGCACCGCCCATTGCAAAGCCATGTACAACGCTAACAACGGGTTTGGGCATCAGGTAAATTTGGTTAAAAAGATTAGCCAAAGCCACGCTCTGCTCCATAACCAGTGGGCGTTCCGTTTGGGTAAAGCTGCTTAGCGATGCACCCGAGCAGAACCCTTTTCCCTTTCCGCGCAGCACAATAATCCTCACGCTTGCGTTGCATGTTGCTTGTTTAAGGGCATTGGTTAGGGCGCTAACCATACTTGGGCTAAGAGCATTGCGGCTATCGGGGTGGTTTAGCCAAAGCGTGAGCACGTTCCCTGTTTGCTCCTGTAGTATGATGTTTTCCATTCTGCTGATATCTTTAATAGTGCGGCCTACATTCTGAATACCCCAAAGTTGGGTTCGCCAAATGGCCTATTTAGCGATGCCGATATGCCAAGTGCTAAGTATTTTCGGGTATCCAGCGGGTCAATAATTCCATCGTCCCAAATGCGTGATGTTGAGTAGTAGGCCGAGCTTTCAACCTCGTACTTACTTAGTATCTCCTGCTTAATGCGTTGTCGCTCGTCGGGGGTTAGCTCTTTGCCATTGGCCTTGAGCTGCTGCTCCTTTATGGACACAAGCACGTTTGATGCCTGCTCGCCGCCCATTACCGCAATTTTTGCGTTGGGCCACATCAGCAAGAGTCGCGGGTTAAAGGCTCGCCCTGCCATGGCATAGTTTCCAGCACCGTACGATGCGCCAATTACCACCGTAAATATTGGTACCGATGCGTTGGCCACAGCGTTAATTAGCTTAGCGCCATCGCGGGCAATGCCGCCATGCTCATACTTTTTGCCCACAATAAAGCCTGTGGTGTTTTGCAGGAACACAATGGGAACCTTGCGATGCGAGCATAGCTCAATAAAGTGGGCACCCTTTAGCGAGCTCTCCGATGTAAAGAATCCGTTGTTGGCAATTATACCAACGGGAAAGCCCATTATGCGGGCAAAGCCTGTTACTAGCGTAGTTCCATAGCTCTCCTTAAACTCATGAAAGCGGCTGCCATCCACCAGTCGGGCAATAATCTCGTGCACATCGGTTTGGCGCTTAAGGTCAACGGGAATAAGGCTGTAGAGCTCATCCTCAGTGTAAGCAGGGGCTTCGGGCTGGGCAATATCCAACTCTTGGCGTTGAGGCTTTGGTAGGCTCTCAAATATGTTTCTGCAAATTTCAAGGGCATGGGCATCGCTTTCGGCTAGGTGGTCGGCCACGCCCGAAATGGAGGTGTGCACCTCACCACCACCTAGCTCTTCGGCGGTAACCTCTTCTCCAGTGGCAGCCTTAACCAGCGGTGGTCCACCAATAAAAATGGTGCCCTGGTTGCGCACAATAATGGTTTCGTCGCTCATGGCGGGTATGTACGCGCCACCAGCGGTGCAGGAGCCCATTACTATGGATACTTGCGGAATTCCCATTGCCGATAGGCGCGCCTGATTGTAAAAAATGCGCCCAAAATGGTCGCGGTCTGGAAAAACGGAGTCCTGCTCTGGAAGAAATGCGCCGCCTGAGTCAACAAGGTAAACGCACGGTAAGTTGTTCTCCATGGCAATTTCCTGCGCCCTAAGGTGCTTTTTAACCGTCTCCTTAATGTAGGTTCCGCCCTTTACCGTGGCATCGTTGGCAACAATTACGGCCTCCCTGCCATGTATAACACCAATGCCAGTAACAACTCCCGCCGAGGGGAACGCATTATCCTTTTGGTTGTATGCAGCAAGCGCCGATAGCTCCAGAAAGGAGGTATTGGTATCAATAAGTAGCTTAATTCGCTCCCTTGCCGTTAGCTTGCCCTTCTCCTTATGGCGCTTAACGGCCAGGTCGGTTTCCCTGTTAAGCACGCCGCTTAGAGCCTGCTCAAACTCGCCAAGAAGAGCATAGAAAGGGCTCTTGGCTGTGCCATTGGAGGAAACCTTTGCTTGTATTTTTGAATGTATTGGGTACACTGTTGAAGGTTTAATTACTTCAACTTTAACATATTTGTGAGCGATTTGTTGAGTGGCTTTTTATTAGTCTAACCATGTTATAGATTTAAGTTGCATTTTTTAACCTATATTGAGTTTTAATGTTTATCAGCGGAGTGCTTGATAAGTATTAATTGTGCTTTAATGAAACAAAATGGACGTGAATTAGTATGATTTATTAATGTTTATACAATATTGATGTATTTGTTGTAGATTTAGTTAAGTTTTAAAGTTCTATCACATAATAATTTTGCCGTTAATATGGAAGCGAAAATCGTCTTGGATATTGCTTCGGAAGAGAATGGTGATAGGGTTGGTGAGTGGTTAGGTGAAGTTGAATTTCCCTTTTTTGAGAACGAAGCGGATATAAAGAATTGTTCAAACTGCATTCTGGTTACCGATAAGGGTATCCTTAGCCACTTTGTGGAACAAAATACAGCGCTAAATATACGGGCGGTTCTGTTCCTTGTTGAGGATTCCAATGTTTTTGGACTCGGTTACTTAGCTGCTAAGAACTTTATTTTCGATACCATATTTGGTGCAATAGCAAAGGATGAGTTCCTGTTTAGGCTTAACCAAATTATATTGCGTTTAGATACGCCTTCTGGCAAGGCAATTCCTCAACCCACTATCAGCGAGCAAGTTCCTGGCTCCAGTCATTATCCCATTAGCAGCATTTTTAGAATGATAGGACACCAGTCGCGAACCCTTTTGAATGGAGTGGCTGGGCCTTTACAAATAATACGGGCACTATCGGAGGATCCTGCGCTAATTGAGCCTACCCGAATGATAGACCTTAGCGTGGTTAGGTTTGAAAAGCTTGCTTTTAGATCGTTGCTATTGTCCAATATCTTAGGCCAAAAAGCCAGTTTATCAAAGAATAGCATTGGCATTGCCGATATTAGCAAATACGTTGTTCTAGACTTGACCGATATCCTAGATTTTTATGGTGTTTCCATAGACTTTAACCCGGAGGAGGAGATTGTTATACAGTCTGATTATAACTTAGTATATCAGCTTATTACAATTATTATAGAGCGCTTTATCTTTTTAAGTTCTGTAGGGGAGGTTCTTTCCCTAAGTGTGGTTAGAGACAACGAGATTGAGCTTCATATTGGCATTTCTAACGCTGCAACCTTAAAAGCTATTGGAACAGCCATGGAGAGTGATAATACAAACGATTTGGATATAGATTATCTACTTTTAAGAGAAATTATAAAGCTTTTGAGCTTTGCAGTAAGGGTTAATCATGCCAAAATGCGCGTAGAACTAGTGTTCGCCTAATTTTGTTGATGTATGAACGAGCTGCTACTCAATTCGCTACTAAAAATTTTTGCATACATTGCAAACTCTAGGAATGAGCAGATAAAACAGCTCACCCAAAAGTATGTAGAGCTTTACCTTAGTCGGCTTTACCGCCCATTTGTGGTTAAGCAAAAGCTCGACGCTTTTACCAGTCATTACCAGCAGCTGCAACAAAACCCAGAGGCAATAAGTTTAAGTGGCATTTGTAACGATATTATAAAGGGTACAAGCAAAGGCCAACGTGTACTGTTCATAATCAACCTAATAGAGTTTGTTGTTTTTACCGAGCAGGATATTTTTTTATCCCCACAAATAGATCATCCTCTTAAGCAGATAATTGAGAAAATAGCCATTCGTCTCAAGATATCGGCACGTACGCTGCTTAACTGCCAGGGCTTTGTATCTAACCAAATCTACAGAATACCTAGCCAGGAGCTGCTTGTTATTGGGAAGGATAAAGATCCAGGGTTTCCTCGTTCCCGCTTTGTTCAGGTGAGTGGAATTAATGGCTACTTTGTGTTCTTTTATGTTGACGAGGCCAACCTGCTGCTATTTAAGTACCTAGGTAGCTCAATACTATCGTTAAACTCAAAGGTTATTTTCCCAAAAAACATTTATGTTTTTAGGAGTGGGGCAGTTATTACAACATTTGGTAAGCCGTTGGTTTACTACAGCGATGTGGTTAACACCATAAACGCCCAAGAGGCTGATGAACAGGTAACATTAGCTCTTCACGATGTTAGTTACACCTATCCCAAATCGAATTTTGGCCTTAAGTCGGTGAGCTTCTCATGCTCATCGGGTGAGCTTATTGGGGTTATTGGGGGAAGTGGCTCGGGCAAATCAACCCTTTTCAACGTAATAAACGGAAATATTACGCCCAACCAGGGCGAGGTGCTACTCAACGGGAACTCCTATACAGAGCATCTTCAATCCATTCAGCGGCTAATTGGCTTTGTGCCGCAGGACGACTCCCTTTTCGATGAGCTTACCGTTTACGAGAACCTGTACTACACAGCGCGTCTCTCAGTAAATTCCTTTCAGCCAGAAGAACTCTCCAACCTGCTCGATAGCAAGCTTTCGGAGTTTGGCCTTTACCACATCCGTAACAATAGGGTTGGTTCTGTTGTGGATAGAAAAATTAGCGGTGGGCAGCGCAAGCGCCTTAACATTGTTTCGGAGATTGTGCACAACCCGTTGCTATTACTGGTTGATGAGCCTACATCGGGGCTTTCGTCCCTCGACTCATTTAGGGTTATGCAGCTGCTTAAAGACCAAGCGTACCAAGGGAAGCTGGTTATTGTGAACATTCACCAGCCCTCAACCGAAATATACCGCATGTTCGATAAGGTTCTGGTGCTCGATCAGCAAGGCTACATGGTTTACTACGGAAATCCGCTGCAAGCGGTAGAGTACTTCCGTATGGAGAATCTGCATGTTGACCCATCAAGCGTAGAGTGTGAGCGTTGCG
>DHVO01000092.1 GCA_002412705.1 Bacteroidales bacterium UBA5206
ATTACAAGGACATGGTTTTTGATGACGAAGACTATTATGAAGACGAAGACTATGATGAAGATGACGAAGAAGAGAATTAACTGAGAATATGTGCATTACCATATGCAAATATAGGGAGCGAGGATTATCGCTCCCTTTTTCATTTAATGCGGGTGTTTATGTGGCTGTACGCTTTTGCTATCGCGCTCCTTTATACAAATTCTAAACAAACCAAACATTTGATAAATTGTAACCTGTTTTATAAATTGTTGGCTCATTACAACTCCATGTATAAGCAACACGCTATTGCCTTAAAGAGAGTTTTGCACACAATTAGCACCATTACGGCACTGCTAATTGCCCTTGTTGTTTTTAAAGCAGAAAGGCCAATAGATTTAGATAGCATTAACAGGCTACTTTCCAATGCCAGCGACTCCGCTAAACTAGAGATACTTATACAGGCCTCCAACGAAATAATTAAAACAGATCCTCTTCTCGCTAATGAGTATGCATTACTCGCCAAAAATTTGGCTCAAACCCTTGGCAACTCCAAGGCAAGAGTCGAGGCAGAGCTCATAATCTGCAAATCGTATTACATACAAGGCGACTATAAAAGAGCTCTAGAAGTTGCAAAAGCAGCAGAGAATGCAACATTAGAACTGCAAGACAGTGTAATGTTGGCAGAGGTTTACCACTCCTATAGCCTTATTTACACAAGGGTAGGAGACTTTAAAAACGCTCTTAGCTATAGCCAAGAAGCTTTTACTCTAATTGGCGCCTTAAAGCTACCGGAAAAACTAGCCGATTTAGTTAGAGAAACAGGTAACATTTACTTCTACTTTGGAGAAAGCCTAATTGCCCTTGATTTTTACCAAAAGAGTTTGAAAATATGTGAGGAGAATGGCTATGAGCAAGGCATGTCTAAGGCTCTGAATAACATTGGAAGAATATATAGTGAATCCAATCAGTTTGACAAAGCGCTAACATATCTGCAAAAAGCAATTGAAATTAAGTCGAACCAGAAGGATAACTTGAGCATAGCTAATACGCTGCTTAACATGGGCACCATTCATTATAAGCAAAACGCCTATACAAAAGCACTTGAACTATTCGATAGCGCATATAACTACTATGCCTCGGTTAATAACAGCGAAGGGATGTCTAACGCCCTATTCTTTATTGGCAGCTCACATTCAGGGCTAAGTAACCTTCAAAAAGCCGATTCCTTTTTTACTAGGGCATGGGAAATAGCCGAGAAAACTAACTCAAAACCACTGCTTTTTAGTATTAGCCAAGCACAATCGGACCTATTTCTAAAAAAGGGGGACTACGTATTGGCCTACGAACGCCTAAAAAAGCACAATGAGATAAGGGACTCTGTTTTTAGTGACGAGAAGAGAAAACTCCTTATGGAACTAGAGGCTAGATATCAGTTCCAAGCAAACCAGCGTCAAATAGAGCTCCTCTCTAAGGAACAGGCACTTAAGGAATCGGAACAAAAAAAACTGTTCTTCTGGATTGCCCTGCTTGGTATAGCTGCAGCAGGATTTATATCTATTACTTACCTAATTTACAGCAAGTTCAGGCTTAAAAGTAAAACAAACAACGCGCTTCTTGCCGAAATAGCCCAGCGTAAAAAGGCAGAGGACGAACTTCAGCGACACTACACACAACTTGAGGCAATTATTGAGGACCGAACTAGGGATTTGAAAATTGCTAAAGAAAAAGCCGAAGAGGCCGATAGGCTAAAAACTGCTTTCTTGGCAAATATGAGCCATGAGATTAGAACTCCAATGAATGCCATTCTTGGCTTTAGCAACCTTTTGTTCTCTCCTAATCTTAACGAAACGGAGAAATCGGACTTCCTTAAGTTGATTAAAGCAAACGCAGAGAACCTTATGAGCCTTATTAACGATATTATTGATATCTCGTTAATAGAATCGGGGCAGATTAAAATATCCTACTCTCAAATAAAGGTCACCGATACCCTTACTGAACTGCTAAACGTTTTTGATCAGGAAAAAAACATACTTGGCAAGAAGGACCTTGCCATTGAGCTAGAATACGAAGGCAACCTTAAGGATTTAGTGCTACATACCGATAAGAATAGGTTAAGACAAATACTCTCCAACCTTATTCATAATGCGCTAAAGTTTACCGATAAGGGAGCCATTACAATAGGATTTAAGCGCTACAACGAGGAGAAAATACTGTTCTATGTAAGGGATACAGGAATTGGAATACCTAAAAATAAGTTTGAGTTTATTTTTGGCAGGTTTAGTAAGCTAGACTACAGCACAGGAAATCATAGAGTTTTTGCAGGAACAGGTTTAGGTTTAACAATCTGCCGCCAGCTTATTGGATTAATGGGGGGTGCAATATGGCTTAGCTCAGAAATAGGAGAAGGTTCTACATTTAGCTTTACCCTCCCAAACAAACAAGCAGCCGAAGGAAAAGCGACTGAAACCAATGGGGTTAGCTATACACAAGCCAAGCCACTAGAGGGGAAAACAATCCTAATTGCCGAAGATGCAGAATCGAACTACCTACTTGTAAAAGCCATTCTGGCAAGAAGCCGGGTTAACCTAATTTGGGCAAAGAACGGTACCGAAGCATTAGCTGCCTACAAGCAAAACCCTAACATCGATTTAATTCTAATGGACATTCAAATGCCTGTAATGAATGGGATTGATGCAATTACTCATATTAGAGCAATTAGCAGTAAAGTACCCATAATTGTACAAACTGCTTTTGTTTTTAACGATGAAATGGAGAAGGGAATAAATGCTGGTGCCAACGATTATGTAACCAAACCCATCAGAAAAGAAGAACTTCTAATGAAAATTAGTTACTACTTAGTTTAACCAAAACACAAAGAAACACCAGCTATTTATCGCGCCTATTTCTAATAACGCTTTTATCCTTTACGTAAACCTGACGCTCAAAGGCCTGATCCAACGATATAAATGTTTCGGTATCAGAAATTCCAGGAATGTTCTGAATGGTATTCACCAAAACCTCCATAAGGTGCTCATTATCCCTACAGAACAGCTTCAAAAGCAATCCGTAACCACCAGTAATAAAATGGCACTCTACAACTTCGGGCATTTGCTTAAGCGCATCAACAACACCCTCATACTGATTGGCGGCAGATAAGCGTACCCCTACAAAGGCGCAAACATCAAAACCTAAAGCCTTAGGCTTAACAATCATTCTGGAACCGGCAATGATACCTGCCTCTTCCATTTTCTTAACCCGTTGATGAATTGCTGCTCCAGAAATGCCACACTCCCGGGCAATTTCCAAAAAGGGCATACGCGCATTCTTTACCAGATATGAGAGTATCTTCTGGTCTATAGCATCAACCATATACTTTTCAGCCATCTTGTTACAATTTAGTATGTAATAGCAACTAAAAATAATAATTTGTAAGCAAAAATAGCATAAAAATTAAGGAAAATATTCTCCATTCTGATAATAAGGGCATCTACATCTATACAGCCCTTGAAAACATTACCTTATGGTCGTTAACATCGTAAAAATCCTTTAGTGTTGCCTCTATACTATAGCCATTTGACAGGTAAAAATAACGAGTTGGCTCATATAGCGGCTTTGATGATGTTTCGATGTAGATTCTACGTCCATTCATTTTGGCAACCTCACGCTCAACCGCCAGTAGAATATCCTTTCCAATTCCCTTACCCCTATAATCGGCATGAGTTGCAATCCAGTACAAATCAAAACTACCAATTGTGCAAGGAATTGGACCAAAGCAGGCATAGGAAACGGTTTTGCCATCAGCATCGGCAAAAACAAAGAAGTAGCCACTCTCCTCGCCCTTTGCCAGACGCTCCTCAACAAGTTCAACAGCAACAGGAATCTCGTGATCTTGAAAAAAGCCAGTTGAGGTAACTATTTCGCGAACCATTTCGGGATCGGACTCTACAGGGGCAAACCTTAGGGTTATATTACTTTTCATCTCTCAAATTTCTGTATATGAATGCATAAATAAAACATCCATTGTATAGTTATAGCACAAATATGCTGAACTATACAAACAGATGTTTCACGATATATGTTTGGTAAAATGTGGGGCGTTGTTTACAATTCGCTTAACCGCTTGAGCAAACGCTATACCCGACTGTTCACATGCTGCATAAAAGCCGCTATCGGGGGAAATACATGGATTGGCATTAATCTCAAGCACAATTGGGTTTCCATCAGAATCAACTCTAAAATCAACCCGTGCATACCCATTCAACGAAAAAACATCCCAGCACCTCTCAGTAAGCAGACGCAGCTTTTCGAGCAGTTCCGAGTCTGAGCTAGAAAAATTAAAGGTTCTATTGGTGTGCTTATACTCAAAACTATCCTCAACCCATTTTGCGGTGTACCCAACCACTTTGGGCTTACCAGCGGGAAAAGCATCAAATATTATCTCGGCAGGAGATAGCACCTGGGGACGATGCCCATTGGCCAGAATGGATATGTTGAACTCACGCCCATCTATAAACTCCTCTACAAAGAACTCATCGGGGCTAAGCGTTGCCACGAGCCTGTTAAGCTCAGGATTAGCACCCGAGAACACGCAATGCTCGTCAAGACCAAGAGAACCATCTTCCCACAAAGGTTTAACAATGTACGTTTTGTTTGGATCAAAGGGCTGAGGGCTGCCCACGGTAAACCACTGCGCCGTGGGTATGCCCGCACTTAGCATGCGCTCTTTTGCTAGTGTTTTTGACGAGGTAACAAACATGGGCTCAAGCAGCGAACCAGTGTAAGGTATGCGCATAGACGAAAGTAACGAGGGAGCCAGGTACACCAAGCTGCCCTTGTTGTTTACAGACTCTACCAGATTAAAAACAAAATCGGGGTTAAGGAGCTCCAGTTCTCGCTTTACCTTAGCCAAGTCCAATGAGAATTGAAGTTCCTTAACCTCAACACCATGAAACAAAAGCATCTCCTTTACCACGTTTACCTGATCGAGAACATCGGCCTCATCGGGACCAGGATTTTCTGTAAGCTGATTATAAAGAATTACGCAAAGGATATTTGACATGCTTTAGAGTGATTTACACGTTTAACAGCAGAGTTCATAATCATATCAATAAGGTCTATGTAGCTAACACCTACCTTACGGGCTAGCATTGGAAAATCGGAATGCTCTGGGTTGATCCCAGCTAAAGGGTTTACCTCAATAAAGTTGGGAACTCCATTGGCATCCATTTTTAAATCAACCCGCCCACCATCACGACAGCCAAGGGCTTGCCATGCACGTAGGGCAACATCGGCACAATGTTCGTAGGCTTCGCCGTGTGCCATTGGATACTCCACAACTCCATGCCAGTTCTCTTTTGTATGGAAGGAGTATATCTTTTCCTTTGCTCTACTGGTAACCACAATTTCCATCACGCCAACCACCCTAGCCTCCGAACCGGTGCCAACAATACCAACGGTAAACTCTCTTCCAGGAAGGTACGTTTCAATAAGCACAGGCTGCTCATACTGCTCGAGCAATGAGCTAACTACAGCCTTAAGCTGTAGCCTTGATCGGATTATTGATTTACTGCTTATCCCTTTTCCTGTTCCTTCGGCAACTGGTTTGGCAAACAAAGGAAAAGGAAGATTAAGATTATCAATATCGGATGTCCTTTCTGCCACTATAAAATCGGCAGTGGGAATTCCATGATAACGAATTAGCTTTTTGGTTAAAGCCTTATTAAGCGTTAAAGCCATAACCAAAGGATCGGAGAAAACATAGGGAATACGATAAGCGTCCAGTAAAGCAGGGACCTGTGCTTCTCGAGCTACGCCATACATCCCCTCGCAAATGTTAAACACTAAGTCCCAACGCTTTCCTGACACCAGTGAGTGTAGTAGTGCTTTATGATTTCCTATACGCTCAGTAATATACCCCAGCTGCTGTAGGGTGCTATCTATGGCATCAATGGTTACCTCTGCATCAAACTCGGCTGTTTCCTCCTCGGAGAAACCATCGTTGAGGTAATCCTCTCTTAAATCGTAAGTAATCCCAACTAGCATGTTCTAATGTTTTTAAGTTGTGTTTAAACTAGTTCCAAAAACCCTCCCACATTCCGGATAGAAACTTTAGCGCATTTGCTCCTAAGCTTTTTGTTCTATAGCCACCTTCCTGTACAACGAGAGTAGGGATTTTTAACTTTCCAATAAATCGGCCGTTTCTACTGAAATCGGCAGGTGTTAAGTTCCATGAACCTGTGGGATCGCCTTTTGCTGTATCCAAACCAAGGCAAACCACAAGGAACTTGGGGTTAAACTTCATTACGCTGGCTAAGGCCTTTTCCAGAGCAGCGGTGTAATCCATAGCAGTTACCTTTTCGGGTAATGGTATATTTAAATTGTACCCCACCCCAGCACCGTTTCCCTGCTCATCCCTATACCCACTAAAAAACGGGTAAGCAACAGCAGGCTCTCCATGTATGGAAATGGTAAGCACGTCGTTTCGCGAGTAGAATATTTCCTGCTGACCATTACCATGATGGTAATCTATATCGAGCATGGCCACCCTACCATACTTCGATAGCAGATTTGCCGCAACAGCGGCAGAATTGAAGTAGCAGAATCCGCCAAACACGTTGGTCTCGGCATGATGCCCTGGAGGACGTACAAGGGCATAGGCCAACGAACGGGTTTCAAGCAGCCACTCTGCCGCAGTTAACGTACAGTCAACCGCAAGTCGAGCAGCCTTATACGAGTTCTGACTAAGTGGAGTAAAAGTATCAATGCAGTAGTATCCAGCGCTCACCAGCAAGTCGTTGGGTAGCCGCTTTGCATTTCGAATTGGGAAAACGTACGGATACACCGATTGATTTGAATCCAAACCGCTACAAACCTTTTTTAGGTATGCCACCAAGGATTTACTGTGAACTTCCAGAAGGTAAGAATCTGGAAAACCCTTAACGGGAAGGGTATGAAACAGCGTAGTTTTTGAAAACTCCTTAAGTATTGTATCTATACGTACAGGAGCCTCCACATAGCCTCTGGCTTTAACATGATGAATTGAGTGCTCATGATTTACCACCATGCCTATACGCTGTAGTTTTACCACAGCAACATGCTCATTCTGAACCTTACTCTTTACATACATTGGTTTTCGAAGAACCACAGAATTACCCTCAAAGGAGTTCACTACCCTGTCAATGTAATCGGGAGGGCAATAATCGCCGTACTTGCGTTCAAGAATTGCGCGCACTATAGGTTTTACAATTTCTGTTGATAAGGGTTCTTTGCTGCCTAACGCATCAAAAACCAGGTAGGGCGCACAGGTATCATCTGCAACTACGGGTGTTTCATACAGAGTCCCAGCAATAGGGCGGGCATTATAACGCTCGTAAAACTTTAGCCTCGATTTATTCTCCTCAAGAAGCTGAGCATCGGGGCACAAAGCAGGATCGTCAGGCAAGCACTCAAAGAATACACCAATAACATTTAGCTGCAAAGCCTCTTCGCGGACACGCTGGTATAAGGCGCCACCAATACCCTGAGAGCCAATACCGCGACGAGTTGCAATGTAATCGAGAAAGCAAAAACTAAGGTCGGGAGCATAGTAAAGAATGGCGCACCCCTTAACATCGCCCTTAAAATCGTCGGCTACAAACAACCGTATTTGGAAGCGATACTTAAGCGGATCGTTTAGCAGCATAGGAATCTCAGAAAACTTTTCTGGATTAGCCAAAGGGAATAAGTCCTTAAGCATAACCACAACCTGGTTCACTGCGCTGCTATCCATAAGGGATAGGTTATCGATAACGGGACGGATTCTAAACATGCACTCCCCCTGTTTGCTTTCTATTTTTTCAAACGGAAACCAATGCCAATCTATACTGCAAAGCCACAACTATAGTGGCTCCCCGTTGGCACAAGCGGCTTACGATAAGAGTAAAAGCGGCTGCCAACAGAGGATAGGCTTACAACGAAGCCCATTTGCTGAGGGAAAGTAAATCCGGGTGGGAGAAGAACTCTAAAAAAGAGCCTCTTTATATGGGTTACAGGGGTAAATGAATGAGAACTAGAAGATAATTCGTTTTGATAAAAGGGTAATCCAAAGTGGATTCCGCAGGGCAAAAATGCCTTTCCAGAACTCGGAGGTTCGTCGTCATCGGAGTACTCATTGGTGCTGTACACCAAAAGCTCATTCATTTCTATCATCTCCATAGCGCAGATGTTGTTTATTTACAATGCATTAATACTATTTCTTGGCATTGAATTATGATACAAATATTAGCAATAAATAAAGCCATTGTTCTCAAAAAGGCATCTTTTTACATAAAAGATAGAAAATATTTTTACGCAAATCGCATATTGTTGTTTTACTGCATATTACAATTTTTTTATTGCCTATTTGAAAGGATGATTACACCAAGTGTAACCGGGATTAAAAAACTGAGGTTTTTGTCTGGTTTTTTACATAAAGATTTGGCGAGAAACACAAAATGATATACTTTTGCGGCTCTAAGAATGGCTCCATAGTTCAAGGGATAGAACGGAAGTTTCCTAAACTTCAAATCCAGGTTCGAGTCCTGGTGGGGCTACAAAAAAACCTCAAAGCGTGCTTTGAGGTTTTTTTATTAATATCGAATCAGGTTAGAAGTAATTAACCTCGGCACCAGTTATTCTTGCCACAAGGTTGTTAGCTAACCTACTTGCACCAAGTCTAAACCATTCTGGTGTTAGCCACTTATCGCCAAGCACATGCTTAACTATTAGGTAGTAGCCAATAGCATCTTCGGGGGTTACCACGCCACCAGCAGGCTTAATACCAACCATGCGACCCGTTTGCTCGTGATACTCCTTAATGGCCTTGCACATCACATAAACCGCTTCAAGAGTAGCAGCAGGTTCCATTTTTCCAGTTGATGTTTTGATGAAGTGGGCACCTGCTTCCATTGCAAGGAACGATGCTATGCGCACATCCTTTAGCGAAGGAAGGGCACCCGTTTCTAGGATAACCTTAAGGTGAGCTGCTTCATCAGCAGCCTCAACCATTTGCTGTAACTCGCTAAAAACAGTGAATAAATCGCCCTCAAGGTATGAACCAAGAGAGATAACAACATCTAGCTCATCGGCACCCATCTCCATTGCCATTTGGCACTCGGAAAGCTTAATATCTATAAATGTTTGCGATGAGGGGAAGCCTGCAGCAACAGAAGCAATGGACACGCCCTCAGCCTCTAAGTTCTCCCTTACAGCCGATACCAAAGTTGGGTAAACGCAAATTGCAGCAACGTTACCTAAATTTGGATACTTTTGAGGAAACTCATTAACCCTTTGAGCAAAAAGCTCGCCGCGTTCTATTCCGTCTGTTGCGTTAAGGGTTGTAAGATCTATTGCATTAAAACAAGCATTTAGTACCTGCTTGTTGTTGGAATATGAAGGTACCTCCTCTTTAACCTTTGCTACAAACGAAGTAACATCGTTCTCATCAACCTCAAGGTTGTAGTTTAGCTCAATACTATACTCTTCCATCTTTATATGTGTTAATCTATTCTTTTGTCAACTTATCATTCTGTTTGTGCCGCAAGGCATCACGCTGGGATTTCTTTGCAATATTGCGCTCAAAAGCCTCTGTTAGGTTTACACCTGTTTGGTTGGCAATACAAATTAGCACAAAAAGCACATCGGCAAGCTCATCGGCTAAATAAATATTTTTATCGGACTCCTTAAACGACTGCTCCCCAAACTGCCTTGCCATAATACGAGCGACCTCCCCCACCTCTTCGGTAAGCATTGCTAGATTTGTAAGCTCGTTGAAGTAGCGAACGCCAAGCGTTTTAATCCATTCATCAACAATTGCCTGCGCTTGTTCTATGCTAATACCTTTATCCATCCCTACTCGCGATTTTTTGAGTCAATAGCTATGGTTACAGGGCCATCGTTTTCTATAGAGACCACCATATGAGCACCAAACTCACCCTGTTGAACACCTTTACCCAGCTCGCGCTCAAGAACAGCAATAAAACTTTTGTACAGAGGAATAGCAATGTCTGGCTTCGCTGCCGATATGTATGATGGCCTGTTCCCCTTCTTTGTTTTAGCGTGCAAGGTAAACTGACTAATAACAAGTATATCACCGCTAACATCCTGAATAGAACGGTTCATAACCCCTTGTTCGTCATCAAAAATACGCAAACGTACAAGTTTTGAAGCAATCCACTCAATATCCTCAGCGGTGTCAGAGTCCTCAAACCCAACTAAAACGGTTAGCCCAGTGCCTATTTGCCCAATAACCATCTGATTAACACTAACCGAAGAGCTATTTACTCGTTGAAGAACAACCCGCATTACATTTTTTTT
>DHVO01000243.1:0-4115 GCA_002412705.1 Bacteroidales bacterium UBA5206
AACCCTTGCCAAGGTTAAAATAATGAGAGCGTATTACTACTACCTTCTTATCGACAACTACGGTGACGTTCCTTACGTTACAACATTTAAGGATGCACCTGAATTTCCTGAGAAAGAAAGTAGAGCTGTAGTTTTCCAAAATATTATTACAGAAATAGAGCAAAGTATTCCTCACCTAACATCTAGCAGCACAAAAACTGCAGTAAGTAAAGGTATGGCATTCTCTTTATTAGCCAAACTTTACCTTAATGCACAGGTGTACACAGGAACTGAGCAATGGGAAAAAGCAGAAATCGCTTGTGATAGTGTAATGAAACTTGGATATAGCCTGGAGGGCGATCCCCTTGCTCCTTTCGTTACTAAAAACGAAAACTCCAACGAGAATATCTTTACCATTCCCTTTGACGAGGATTCATACACAGGCCTCAACCTACACATGCGTACACTCCACTACATGAGCAACAGGACTTACGACATGTCTGTTGGTCCTTGGAATGGATTTGCTGTTACCGAATCTCATTATAACTCATACTCTGATGATGATTTGAGAAAAGCGGGCTTCCTTGTAGGGCAGCAATACGCATCAAGTGGAGAAGCATTGGTTGAAAATGGCGTTCCTGTTGTTTTCACTCCCAACATTCCTAAGTTGGTGATGGATGCTAGTTACACTCCTGCTGAAATTAGAATGTCTGGAGTTCGTGTTGCCAAATTTGAAATAAAGAGGGGCGCAAAGGAAAACTTAAGTAACGACTTCCCCATTTTCCGTTATGCTGATGTTCTTTTAATGAAAGCTGAAGCCATGATTCGCCAAGGTAAGAATGGCGATACATACGTAAACATGGTTCGTAAAAGGGCAGGACTTAACGACTGGTCAAATACAACTCTTGACCAAATTCTCGAAGAGAGAGGTAGAGAGATGTTTTGGGAAGCACATAGAAGGCAAGACCTTATTCGCTTCGGGAAATTCAACAATGCTTGGTGGGAAAAGGATGCATCAACACCAGATCGCAAAATATTCCCAATACCTCAATCGGAAATAGACGCCAACCCAAACTTGGCTAAATAACTACATAGTTACTAAACCTAATGTTTCACCTAAATTCTATGATCATGAAAAACAAATTTCTAAGAAAGGTTCTATCCATTTCAGGACTAGTCCTTCTTGCTTCGTTCGCAATGGTATCATGCGATGATGATGAAGGCGGAAAAGACAACCCAATTCTTGTAGAGGATGGAATGTACATTGTTGGCGATGCCTCCCCATTCGCTGAGCTAAGCGCTAATGGCATGATGGTTATTACCAAGAACGAAGTAGATCAAGCCTCTAGACCTGGAATGTTTGAGCTATATGTTGCTCTTGAAGCAGGTAAAACCTTCAACATCATTGAGGTTGCAGGTAAAGATCAAATTACGTACGGTCCAGGTGAAGGTTTTGGCTTAAAAACTCCAGCCTCAGGTCAAGATCAAATGAGCTTTGATGTTCAACACGGAGCGTATTCTCAAGCTGGTACATTTTCAGTAGAAGAAAACGGACTTTATCAAGTCGTAATCGATAAAGATTTAGGAAAAGTTGCTATACTTCCAGTTAAATATTGGGCTATACTAGGAGGTGCAACGCCACTTGGTTGGTCTGATACTCAACTGCCATTGGTTGGACAATTCAGCAAAACAGAAATGACTTTTGAAGGAACAAAAATTGTTCTTCGTGAGGGTAACTACAAGTTCCGCCACAGCGGAGGCTGGAAACTTCAAATGGATGATGTTACTATACCTGGATCCGAATCAACTGTAAAAGTGAATACAAACTTCGGCGGCACACTAAGCGAATTTGTTCCTGGAGGAGCTGACATGAATTTTGCCAAGGAAGATGAAGGCGAATACACGGTTCAAATAAAATGGAAAGCTACTTCTGGTATTTCTGTAACTATGACTAAAACAGGTACCGTAGATCCTCTTCCAGAGTACCCAGAAGCAATGTACATTGTTGGTGCTGCTACAGCTTATGGATGGGATCAACCTGGAACATACGAAAATGCACTTATGCATACTGTTGCTGGTGGAACAATGAATGAGGGTTTATTCTGGAAAATATGTCACCTAGAAGGTGGTGCTGGATTTAAACTATCCGCTGCAAATTGGTCTGAACCAAACCTTGGCTTCAGCGGAGTAAATACTT
This sequence comes from Bacteroidales bacterium UBA5206, assembly GCA_002412705.1. Classification (GTDB taxonomy): domain Bacteria; phylum Bacteroidota; class Bacteroidia; order Bacteroidales; family Tenuifilaceae; genus UBA5206. The sequence continues at coordinate 2,177 of DHVO01000243.1, forward strand.
TTGACACAGAAGGTGTAACAGTTTCTGATGTAGAAGGAAATATGTCAGTTGCTGAAAGCGGAATGTATATCGTTGTTTTAGATCTTCGTAACGATGAAGTAAAAGTATCTGTTAAACCAGCAGAAGTGTTTGGCATTGGTGATACTTTCGGAGGATGGGATGCAGGAGTTGCTGCAAATAAGTTCACCGTTGACAACACTGCTAAAACATTTACATCTCCTGCTCTTGTTGCTAACGGAACAATAAGAATGTACACATCTCACTCTTGGATTCCTGATTGGTGGCAAGCAGAATTTGTTGTCGTTGATGGAGCTATTGAATATAGAAATAATAGCAATAGCGATCCTTCTGTAGTAGCAGGTACTGCAGGTCAAATTATTACTCTGAATTTTGACAATAACACTGGTTCTATTCAGTAATTAATTTCGTAAAAAAGAAGGCGCATTTGCGCCTTCTTTTTTATTCAAGAAATATTATATATGAAAGTAATTCTGTCTTTTTTTTTAATTATATGGCTTAACATTGCTTCTCTAGCCCAAGTTATCACAACCACCCCTACCCTTCCTAAGGCTGGCGATGAGGTTGTTGTCACTTTTGATGCTACATTAGGAAATGGCGGATTAGCCAACTACACTGGTGATGTTTATGCACACACAGGTGTCCTTGTTGAGGGCACAACAACTTGGCAGTACGTTAAAGGCACATGGGGAAATAACACTACCCAGCCCAAGCTTACCCGTACAGGAACCAATACATATACACTAACGCTAACCCCTAGCATAAAAGAGTTTTATGCTGTACCCGATGGTAAAACCATCAAAAAGTTGTGCTTCGTTTTCAGAAGCAGCGATGCAACAAAACAAACCGAAGATCTATTCTACGATGTTTACCCCGATGGTTTGACCGTAAACATATCCTATCCTACTCAGGATAGCCCAATCTTTGAACTTAACGATAATTTCAACATACAGGCAAGTGCCAACGGTTCAACAAGCCTCTCCCTTTATCTCAACAATCAAGAACTTGCAACAACATCAAACGCTACTATATCCGTTCCATATACAGCATTAAGCCACGGAACTTACTGGGTTAAAGCCATTGCTTCCGATGGCGAAAGTACAGCTAAGGATTCCACCTATTTCTTCGTTCGTCCCAATGCCCCAGTTGCCGATCTCCCTGCTGGTGCTAAACCTGGCGTAAATAGATTAAACGACAACTCGGTTACTATTGTACTAAGCGACCCTGCAGCAAAAAAACAGTATGCCTTTTTGCTTGGCTCATTCAATAACTGGGTAATTAGTGAAGATTACTACATGAATAGAACACCAAGTGGACAGTACTATTGGATTACGCTAACAAACCTTGAGCCCAATACAGATTACTTGTACCAGTTTCTAATTGATGGAACGCTAAAAATAGCAGATCCTTTCTGCGAGCAAATTAGCGATCCTTGGAACGATAAATACATAAGCACAACTACCTACCCCAATCTACCAGCATACCCCGATGGTAAAACAACGGGCATAGCCTCGGTATTTAGAACAAACAAGGAGCAGTACACTTGGCAGGTTGAATCTTTTGCTGCGCCCAAAAAAACAGATTTGGTTATATACGAACTTCATATCCGCGATTTTCTTGGCGATGAATACGTTAACACACTCACCGACACGCTAAACTACCTTCAAGAGCTGGGCATAAACGCCATTGAGCTTATGCCCATTATGGAATTTGAGGGTAACGACTCCTGGGGATACAACCCATCTTTTTACTTTGCTCCCGACAAAGCTTACGGAACACCAACCGACTATAAACGCTTTATAGATGAGTGTCACCAACGTGGAATTGCCGTAATACTCGACATTGTACTTAATCACTCCTTTGGGCAATCGCCCTTTGTACAGATGTACTTTGATGCCAATGCTGGCGATTATGGTCAGCC
>DHVO01000243.1:4191-8628 GCA_002412705.1 Bacteroidales bacterium UBA5206
AAGGGTTTTACCAATAAGGTTAGTGATGGATGGGCTTACGATGCTGCTCGTATAAGAAACTTAAAAAGAATAGCAGATAAGGCTTGGAGCATAAACCCCAACACCTACATTATCCTAGAACACTTAACCGATAATAGCGAGGAGACAGAACTAGCCAGCTACGGCATGATGCTCTGGGGCAATATGAACCATGCCTATAACGAAGCCACCATGGGATGGATTACAAACTCCAACTTCTCTGGGGTAAGCTATAAGCAACGTGGATGGAACGTACCTCACCTTATTGGCTACATGGAGAGCCACGATGAGGAGCGCCTGATGTACAAGAATATCACCTATGGAAATTCTCAGAATCCAAATCACAACGTTAAGAACCTAGATATTGCCCTAAAGCGCAATGCTCTGGCAGCCACCTTCTTTTTTACCATTCCGGGACCAAAAATGGTTTGGCAATTTGGTGAACTTGGCTACGATTACTCCATTGATGAGAATGGTCGAGTTGGCCGTAAGCCTATTCGCTGGGATTACTACTCCGATTATAATCGAAAGCAACTTTACAATACCTATGCACAGCTCATTAGGCTAAAAACCGATTATGAGGTATTTGAAACCACAACCTTCACAACATACCTATCGGCTGCCGTAAAATGGATAAAACTGGATGGAGAGGATATGGATGCCGCAGTTATTGGCAATTTTAATGTTGATACCGAAACCGCTGATTTCACATTCCCTGCCACTGGTAAATGGTACGAGTTTTTTACACAGGACTCAATAACTGTAACAAACACCAAAGTTAGCTTTACACTTAACCCTGGGGAGTATAGGCTATATACCACCCAACGCATCAAAAAGGGAGATGTTTATGTGGGTATAAAACCAATTGCCGATAATAAAATTGAGCAAATGAATATCTGGCCAAACCCAGTTACAAGCACGTTTACACTAAACTTTAACCTTTCTAATCCCGAAAGTTACACAGTATCGCTAGTTAACCTTATGGGTCAAAAAGTAGCAACGCTACATTCATCTAAGGGCTATAGCGGAGTAAACACTGCCGAGTTAGTAATTCCGAATAATATTGTGCCCAATGTGTACCTCTGCGTGGTACAAACAGGCACCGCAACAAAAGTGGCAAAATTGGTGGTTAAGTAAATTGGGATTTTGTTACGAGAAACGGAGGCTTACTGGCCTCCGTTTTTATTATCCTAGAAAGGGAAATCATCGCTTGGGCTTCCCGCCTTTACCTCTTCAGGTTCTTGTATCTTTGGCAAATCGGCCACCAAATGCGATGTATTGCCATTAATGTAAATGGCCCGGAACGGAACCGTTGGACAAGCATACTCACACGCTCCACAACCAATGCAAATACTCTCATCAACAGAGGGTATAACAAGCCCCTTTTCGCCATAAGGAACCATTTTTACAGCCTTTGTAGGGCAATGCTCAGAACAAGCACCACAATCGGTTTTATCGGTATGTACAATACAGTTATCCTTTATAAATTTTGCAACACCAAGTTGAGTTCTCTTTTTTGATTCGAGTATAAGCGGCAGTATTGCACCTGTAGGACAAACCTCTCCACACAAAGTACATTCAAAATTGCAAAAGCCAGAGTGGTAATCCATGTGCGGCTGCATAATACCAAAAACGCCGTACTGTAGCAGCGATGGTTGCAAAACATGAGTTGGACATTGCGAAACACACAAATGACAGGCAGTACATATATCTAGAAATCGGTTTGTGGATTCTGCTCCTGGAGGAGCAACCGGATGTTCCTTTTTCTCCTTCACCTTGGTAGGAGCCCCCAGCGCGCTCACACTACTAAGCATGGCCGACGTTGCAACAAAACCACCCAAAGCCTTAAAAAACTCGCGGCGAGAAGTGTTACCTACTACACCTTCAGACTTTTCGCTTACTGGTTTATCAGCAGATTTTCGGCCAACAGCACTATAGCTAAGAGCATCAAACTTACACGAATCTAAACAGTTAAAACAAGCAACACAGCGTGATGTATCAACCGTTTGCGACTTAATATCAATACAACCTGCCTTACAAACAGTTTCACACTTTCTGCAACTTGTGCAAGCTGAAGCAGCAATATTTACCTTAAAAACAGATACTTTTGATACCAAGCCCAAAAACGTTCCCACTGGGCATATTAAATTACAGTACAGGCGCCCCTTTCCAACAGCCATAAAAATTATGGGAGCAACAAGCAGTGCCGATAAAAGTAAAACCTGCCAAGGCATACCCTTAAAGGGAACATGTGCTAAAGCATAGCTATCGAACACACCTAAAACCTTTACCATCAAATTATTTACACCAAAGTAAACTGGTCGAACAAGATTGGATATGGTACGCCCAACAAGGCTATAGGGATCTAAAATGTATAACAGGAAAACACCACCACCAATAGCAAACGCAGCCACTACAACAAGAATGGAATACCTAACCCACGGAACTGATTTTGTAAACTTATACCGCCTTTTCCACTTCGAAATTCTACTTACAAGATCCTGTATCACACCTAATGGGCATAAAAAAGAGCAGTAAACCCTTCCAAATACTAGTGTTAGTAGCAAAACTATAATAAAACCAAAGGATAATGCTCCACCCACACTAAAGAAGTTGAGCAGCGATGGTACAAACTGGGGGAACAAAATCCATTTAATAGTATGTGGCTTTAAGCTCCCTGCAAAATCAACAAAAACAAATACAACTAAAAGAAAATAACACAAGGCAAAAAAACGACGAAACCATTTTGGAACACTAAATAAATGCATGGTCTATTACATTTTAATACGTTCAATATTTAATTCGCCTAAATTCATATTTCCCACTCCTAGCTCATGTGCAATTTTAATATGGGGGATATCGGTAGGTTCCACTCCAAAAATCTTTGCCGCTGCAGCATCGGCAGCAACCATATCTGTAGATAAAATAAGCGACTGCATCTCCACCACATCAGCCAAAGAAACACCTCTTGGACCATTCCTAGTCATCACTCTATAAGCGTCAACCACATTTAATGTTGGTTTGCAATACGTTGCAAAATCGGCAATGCATTGGTGTAAATCATTCCTATGCCAGAACCGTCTATCCCACACTGCCCCCATTAGATTTTTTAACGATATAGTAACTTTTGCAGAGCTATGATGTTTTAGTACGGGAACATTAATAAAAACATCTGCACCAAGAATTGCCTCGTGAACCTTAGCTTTAGTCAATCGCTTACCGTTTGGTATATCTACTTCCTTATAGTAATTCTCTGTATTACCTGGAATAACCTTTGCACCAGCCTGCTTTGCTGATTTTTCAATACCGCTGTTCTCATAGCACCTATTCCACGCATCGCAGGTATTATCAAAAACCATAACACTTGCAGCTCCTGCGGCAAAACACTGCTCAACTATTCTCTTTACCAGTTCAGGATTCGTATTGCCTCCATTCTCTGGTGGTACATCCCAACCAATATTTGGCTTTATTACAACCTTTTGTCCTTTCTTTACAAACTTCTGCATGCCCCCCATTGCTGCAATGGCTTTATCAAACATAGCGGCAGGAGCGCCTCCTTTAACAGCAACCAAGTCTATTGGCTTATTTGCATTAGCGCTAGATGTATTTCCTGCAACAATTTTATCAAGACCTCCCATGTTTAGAAAAGCCCCCGTAAAAAGGCCAGCACTTAGCCCTTTTTTTAAAAATTCGCGTCGTTTCATACTAGAATAGGGTTTTATTACTTAATATTGACCCCCTAAGGGGGTAAACGTTTACTCTAAGTCAAAATAAGTTTTGTTTAAACTGATGAGAAATGTTAAAAACCTTTACTAAGCTAAACTTTATTATCAAATTTACATCTGAAAGTTTAATACGTACAACAAAACTTCAAAAAACATGAATGCTATAGGAATTGCTTTAAAGAAGAACGTTAGAGCTTATATTTTTGATGCTCTTGCAGTTGCTTTTATCTTTTTTGTTCCAACAATATCCCATATGATTAGCCTCCCTCTTTACTTTATAGAACCTATGAGGCTTATTGTGATATTGGCTCTGGTACACACCAACAAAAGCAATGCGTACATCCTAGCCCTACTACTGCCTCTTTTCTCCTATGCAGTATCGGCACATCCTGTTTTTCCTAAAATGGTACTTATTGCCAGTGAGTTAACACTCAATGTATGGCTCTTCTTTGTTATTAGCAAGCTGACGAGCAACAAGGTTTTTCCTTCAATATTACTATCAATACTACTTAGTAAAGGGTTTTACTACCTAGTGAAATTTACCTTACTAAGCTCTTTGCTTCAAGGTGATTTGATTGCAACCCCTCTGTTCATTCAAGGAATTACCACCATAGCATTTAGTGTATATGCTTGGATATTACTCAAGAAAACAGAATAGTTCGTTTTAGTTTAGTCAATATATTAAAACCTTACC
>DHVO01000203.1 GCA_002412705.1 Bacteroidales bacterium UBA5206
GTGCCATTTAAATCGCAATCAGTAAAATGGGCTCCTGTCAAATCAGCCTCAGTGAAATCGGCTTCCAAAAGGGAGCAGTTGCGAAAGGTTACTTTCCTGACTTTTCTCTTATAAAAAGAGCAAAAGTTAAGTGCACATCTATCAAATGAAACATCAAATAAAAACTCATTACAGCTGTCGAAACGTAAGCCTAGCATTTTACAACCAGTAAATCGCACATCATTTAGAGTTACTTCGGCAAGATTAGCCATGCTTAGGTTACAGTCAACAAATTCACACTCGGCAAATGTAGAGCCAACCAAACTAACCCCAGAAAAATTGCATGATTTAAACACACACCCTTCGTATTCCCCCTTAGGTAAAGCGGTTGTTGTGTAATCAATTCTTTCAAAATCCTTGTCTTCAACAAAATGGCTCATACCTCAGCAATAATCACAACATAGTTTTTACCGTACTTCTTAGCACACTTGGGGCATGTTGTGTACCACATATACCACTTTTTAATAACCAATGATCGTTCCTTAGCCAGTACCTCAAAGTTTTTACACCACTCACCAGTTTTATTAAAATCGCCCTCATACACTTTGCTAAAAAAGGTACCACTCATTGTTACATTGCTTGCATCATCAACCTCTTTATCCACCTCAATGTAAATGTCCATATTCCACTTAGATGTATGGTCGGACAAGCAAATCCAGCTGGGCGTAGCAGCATTGGATTGTTCTACTTTGCCCATTACCCGCTTTATAACGGGCCCAAAGTTTATTGGCATATAGAACAAGGTAAAAACCTTATCGCGAACAAACCTTTTGTTCTGCCATTCAAAGGTTTTATCGTCCCAAGGTGCTGGATCGAACTCTGGGCAGCATTCTGCCTCATCCATTTCCTTTTTCATTAGATTAAAAGTTAGGTTTGGATATTTGTTGCTATTACAACTTACCGAATAGATTGCATTGAGTTACAAACAAAATTAAAAATAACAGTATCAATATCAAATATTTACATCTAATAAAAGAGGGAAGATATTTTAACTATAGCGGACTTAAAAATTAAAGGTCGCCACAGTTACCTGTAGCGACCCTTAGTGTATTTAACTCTTTAGGTAGAAGAACTATCTACTAAAAGAACTTTGAACGCATATCCTTAATGTCAGACGATTTCTTCAATGCTTCGTATGCCTCATAGAATGCACGAGACTGGTAGCTATTGGTTAACCGCTGCTTCTCGGCTTCTACATCGGTACCATCCTGTACGTTTTTAGCCGAAACTACTATAGCATAAACACCGCTATTGCCCTTAATTGGACCTGTTAGCTTAGTTTCGGGAGCGCTAACAGCAGACGCTATAACAACAGGTTCTGGGCCGTAATTTGGAATTGAGAACGAAGCAAATGAGATGCCATTAGCCTGATTAACCTCAGCGCTAAGCTGCTCTCCAAGTTGCTCGATGGTAGTTGCACTTTTCAGTGCATCGGTCATCTTAGCCGAAAGCATTTCTGCCTTCTTCTCGCGGATAGCCATTACCATAACATCATTTTTTACTTTCTCTAGCGGAGCATAACCTTCCTCACGAACATCGGTTAAGGTAGCCACAACAAAGTTATCGCCAAGTTCAAATACAGATGATACGTTGTTTAGCTCTGCTTTAAAAGCCCAACGAACAAGTTCACGAGGATTCTCTAAGCCAGCAATTCTGCTATCGCCTTCAAGTAGGTTGTTAGCAATNNCCAGCAAACTGCGACGCTTGTGAGTATATGTGCTGATAGGTTTGTGTGCTAGGGATAACCTTACGGTCTAGTATAGCAACCTGAACCTTCTTTGTTTCTTTTCCTTTGTCAAGGATTTGAATGATATGGAAACCAAACTGAGACTCAACAACTGTTATATCGCCCTTTTTACCGTTAAAGCAAGCGTCGTTAAAAGGTTTAACCATAACACCCTCGGCAAACCAACCTAGATCTCCTCCCTTTTCAGCAGAACCAGGGTCATTTGAGAAATCCTTTGCTAAAGAGGCAAAACTTGCTCCCTTACGAATTAAGTTCTCAAGGCTATCGGCAGTGCTCTTTGCTTTGTTGTAGGCCTCCTGAGTTTGTCCCATAACACCAATAAGGATATGGCGAGCTTTAACTGAATCAGGAATAAAGTTAATCTCTGCTACTTTCGCTATTTTGTATGAGTTATCCTCGAAGTATGGTCCAAAAGTATCGCCTACCTTTGCATCAAAAGCCCATGTGTCTAGATTCTGAGAAAGTTCCCCTTTCTTGTAGTTTTTAGCATCGAAAGGAGAGTCTGAGTTTAGGTTAACAAACTGCTTAGCATCGGTTGCCTGAGCAAACTCAGGAGCAATCTTGCTAATCCACTCCTCAGCCATCTTTATATCGCTCTCCGAAGCTACTATTGGGAAAACAACATAAGCAACATCGCGAGATGCCTTTTGCTCATAGTCGTTTATATGCTCGTTATAGTACTTTTCTAAATCGCCCTTTGTAACCTCTACAGTTGAATCGGGAATGCTAGAGTAAGCTACATTAACAAAGCTAAAGTCAACCTTTGTATTTCTATCGGCAAGGGCGCTTTCGGCTTGTAACTTTGTTACATACATACCCTTACGAATAAGGTTGTTGTATTTGGTGAAAAGGCGCTCAACGCTAATCTCTTTTTCAACAAACATCCAATAAGCCCTTTGGCGTCCTGTTTGATCGAATTCTATATTCTTAAGGAATTGGATTACTTGTGCAGGATCAACCTCGCCAGTTTGGGGATTGGCAAAAAGCTGACGAATAATTGGGTGTATATTCTTCCCTTGAACCATATCAAATAGTTCTTTGGGATGAATTGCTATGCCTAGCTTCTCGTACTCATCAACAAGTACAAGGTCTCTTACAAATTCTTGCCAAACTTGCTCTCTTATTCGCTCTGAGGTTTGCTGATCAACAGAGTTTTCACCAGAAAACATCTTGTTTATCTCAACAAGTTCGTCCACCTTAGCTTGATACTGCTGGTATGATACTGATGTACCTGCAATCTCGGCTATTTCCAATTGCGAACGGTTGAATAATGAACCTCCAGAGCTTAGAAGGTCACCAAGAATAAAGGCAACTAACGCAAGACCAATTACAACCGCAACTAATACTCCTGCACGGTTTCTGAGTTTCTCTAATGTAGCCATTTAATGTCAGGTTTAATTCACTTGTTCTCTTTTTTGAAGGTACGAATATAGCAATTTTAGTTTGGCTCTATCAAAGTAGGCCTACTGATTTTTTAATATTTGTTAAAATTCGGAGGATAGAATTCCCAATAGAACCCTCTGAATAGTGAATTCCTAAGATTCAATAGAATAATCAGGTCAATTTCTAAATCCCTACCTTAACTTTACTATATGTACCACCTCAATTCTAGTTCCTACCATTTTTAGCACCTTAACCCTAAAGTTACCCATGGTAATCACCTCACTCTGCAAAGGGATACTTTGATGGTTGGTGAGCACAAACCCGGCTAGTGTGTCATACTCCTCCGACTCTGGTATGTTCAACTGGTACTCTTCGTTTAGATAATCGATATCGAGCCTTGCAGAGAATATAAACTCATTAGGTTTTACCTGCTTCTCTAAAAGATGCTCATTATCGTGTTCATCGTCGATATCTCCAAAAATTTGCTCAATAAGATCCTCGGTGGTAATAAGTCCAGCTGTACCTCCAAATTCATCAACCACAATGGCTATATTCTTGTGCTCCTTAATAAATAGCGTAAGCAATTTATTAACGCGCATAGTCTCTGGAATAAAATCAACACGAATTAGCTTAGACCTTATGCTCTGAGGCTTTTTAAAAAGATCTTTGGAGTTGATGTAACCCACAATATTATCAATATTACCCTGAAAAACGGGTATGCGGGAATAGTTGGTCTCTATAACCTTGCTCTTAAGCTCCTCAACCGATGAGTTAATGTCAATAGCCTCAATATCTGTTCTGGGTATAAGGCAATCCCGAACCTTTAACTCCGTAAAATCGAGAGCATTCTGAAACATCTTTATTTCCTGCTCGTGCCACGACTCATCGGAGGCTGGAGATACATGTACCTCTGAAATAAACTCACTAAAACTAGAATCACGTAGCAATGGCTCTAGCCCCTTTGGAGCAACCGGTTTTAGTGTAATGGCTAAGGCTACCGCCCTGGATAGCAGTATTGCAATGGCAACAACTGGGTATAAAACGATATAGAATATTGCAAAAGGTAATGCAAGAATGTTTAGGGTTTGATTTGGGTAAAACAGGGCAATTTGCTTGGGCAGCACCTCAACTAGAATTACCAAGCCCAAGCAAAGGGATATGGCAAGGCTTGCCATACTTAGGGTTGATAACGTGCTTATTAAGCCATTAGCAGAAGCTGCAAAAAACAGCGCACTAATAAGTAAAACAACCGATACAACCTTTCCCAGAAGAAGAGTTGTAATAAAATGGTCGGAGTTCTCAGAATATGCGCTGATTAACTTTGACGCAAATGCTCCTTGCTTTTTATCGAGTTCGAGCCTTAATTTATTTGCATGAATATATGCGTACTCTATTACAGAAAAGAATATGCCTAAAAAAGCAAGTATAGCAAGTACCCAACTACTTCCCATTACTTAAACGTTTTCGTCTTCGGGCAAAAAACATGAGTAGTGCAAGTACCGATAAAAGGAAGAACATATACGACTGCTCAAGTCCTGCCTTAGATGTGGCATAAATTCCCATACCTAAACAAACAACCGCTAGAATAACCCAAATGGTTTCGAGCACAACTGATAGCTTATTCATCTTACAAGTGTTTTTGTAAATGTATAAAATTGATTGCTTTTTTGCATAAAAAAGGGAGTAGCGTTTAGTTACTCCCAAAACATTGCTGCCTAGTTCTCCTCATCAACGTAGAAAGAACCAGACATTTTCTTAATCCGCCAATTCACAAAACGCTCATCGGATACAAAACCCTTTCCAAAAATAACTCCATCGGCAGTAGTAACCTTAACGTTATCGTTGGAGTATATCTCCTTTTTAGCCTCGTCCCAAAAGAGCTCCTCTGTATTAAGAATATCGCCCTTTTTGTTCATGGCAACTACGTTGTTACGCGCCACCCACAGCTGTTTCTTATCGTAGTAAATGGCATAATTTGATGTTAGCTGAGACTCAATGGTTGTGGAGTCGGCATATGTGTAAACGGATATTCCATCAGGGAATTCGGAGTAGGGTTCCTCGGCAAATTGGTAGTAAAAGGTTTTTGGAGCAAAAACCTTAATCTTAACAATGCCACTCTCGGTATAGGTCATGGTAGAGTTCACACTAGAAACACCGGGTGTATTCTCCTGCTCGGTAAGTGCATTCACCATTTCAATGTCGGCCTTGCAACCAAAAAATAGGGTAGTCCCTGCAAGAGCAAGGACTACCATTTTGTATGAGTATGCTTTACAAATGTTTAGCATCCGTTGACTATTTTTCTCTAACGGTGGTTCTTTCGTTAATCCAGCAACCTACGGTATATGAATCACCCGTATTTAGATCGTGGAAGAAAATATCGTTTTTAGCAGGGAAGTACTGTGAGTAAGAGTTTAGAAGCTGATCTACCTGAGTTGCAAGAGATGGATCTGCCTTCTTTGCTTGGATGTACTTGTCGCAAGCAGCCCAGAACACGGTCTTCTTCTCAAAATCATCGGCACCACAATTCTTCTCGGCAGCATAAAGGTTACCAATAAAGATGTAGGCATGACCTAAATTTGGATTAACCTCTAAAGACTTAAGCGCTAGGCTACGTGCTTGTTGTGGGTTGTTAAACTCCCTTGCAACAATAGCAGCGTACTCAAGAATGTAAACCGATCTTTTTACAGCATCCTCTTCAAGTTCAATAGCCTTATTGAAGTACTCTTCGGCTTTTTTGAACTGATTAATTGAAGAGTTTAGCTTGGCAAGTTCGTAAGCTAAATCGGCATTAGGCTCTGCTGCAAAAACGTTGGTTCCAGCAAGACGGTATAGCTCAAGGTTGGTACATCCGTTTGCACCCATAAGGGCAACAATCTTTTTGCAAAGATCCAAGTTGTTTGGATTCTCATTAAAACGTGGGGTAAACAATGCAACAAGGTTATCGCAGTTTGCCACGTTAGCCGATGCGAAAACAGCATCGATACCATCCTTAATCTGAGTAAGCTTGTCGTCGTTAGGAGTAGCTTTAATCTGCGCCTCAATTAGCTCAACAGTCTGAGAGTAAATCTCTATAACCTCATCGGCTTGAAGCTTTTGGTTGTCGTACATGGTTTTAGCAAGTACCATGTATGAGTAAATAACAGATGGCTCAGATTTAACTTTATCAATAGTAACAGATTCTTTAATGATATTGTAGGCCTCCTCGAAACGATCGGGATTTAATGCTAGCAGATCGGTACCCTTTTGTCCTAGAACATAACCACGTCTGTTAAAGTACTGGATACGCTTATCGTACAGGCTCATTAGAGAGTCGATATACGCGTTTTTGGTAATTGGATCTGGAGCGGTCTCAATATAGTACTTCAGAATTCTTGCACCTCTAATGTATGTGTTCTGAGAAGATGCAGGGCATATTTGTAGTACTATATTCCAAGGGCCAAAAGCATCCTTGAAATTTCCTTGCTTGTATGATTCCCCGTAAAGAGAGGTGTTAATTAAACACTTTTCTCTTGTTTCCTTGTCTGCACCATACTTTGGATCTTCTAATTGAGCCTGAGCAAAACTGCTTAATGAAGCAGAAAGAGCTATCAGTGCAAATAAAAATCCTTTTATTACTTTAGTTCTCATTGTTATTTGGTTTTGTTAAAACATAATATTAAAGCCAAAATCCTTGCTAGTTATACTTGCGCTTAAAGAACCAGAAATCGTAGAAAACAACACTAAAATTCACCAAACTGTATGATTCTTTAACCAAACTATTCGCAGTTGTACCTCTTTGTCCTAGCTCTACCGATAGGTTAAAAGAAGTGTTTGTATTCCGGAATGGTAGTCCAACTCCAAATGTTATGCCATAATTATTAATTTGATTATCGCGAAGCTTAACGTATCCAGATGTGGTATGGAAACCAACTCTATAGCTCACTCTCTTTAAGTAGCTTTTAAGGTCGTAGCGATTGGGAGTGTACTCCAATCCAAACCTAAAGCTTTGAGATTTCTGAAGTGAGTCAACATTATTTACAAAGATTGCTTTGCTCCAATCCTGATATGAGTACTCAAAGCCTGCAAGCAGCTTATTATCGCTCATGAACGAAACACCAGCACTAACGTTGCGAGGAAGTTTCAACGAGCTCTTGCTTGACTCATCAAAATTTACGGTATCCTGATATGATTGGTACTGAATGAACACTCTATCAATACGTTTTGCACCCAAATTAGTTTCATTATCAAGTGTAGCACCAATTATCATCTTCTGCTTTTTCTCCTTATTAACAAAGAAGGTGGCTTGCAGTCCCAAGTTAATGCTCACATCGCTAACAGTAACACTGGTTTTGCGGTAAGTATTGGCGTACGGCGCATCGGCAGGAAACTCCATGGATTTTTCGTAGTCGAGACTACCAAACATGTACGAAAGGTTTGCTCCAACAGAAAGGAACTTAAGAGGTTCGTAAGCAAAGCCTGCATACAGCTTATTTATACCACCATTGCCACTATATATGTAATCGATAATACCAACATTGGTAATTAGGTACGGGTTTGTTTCGCGCTGCTTAATCTCATACCCAACCTGGCTAAAGGGAACAAAACCTAAGCTTATTCCACCCCTTTTGGTAACGGGAAACTGAATTGCCACATGATCCAGGTTTGCTATGCCTGTGCGCTTACTCTGGGTGGATGTTTCATAAAGTGTACCACCTGCCTCAAATCCAAAATCGAGAATAAACGACATGGTATCCTGAACTGAGTAGGATGCAGGATTTAGGTAGTTTATACCAAAGGGATTTCTTATTGGCTGAGCCAAACCACCCATAGCCCTTTGCTGGGTGAAACCCTTGGTTTTCATTTCTCCAATGCCATAACGAGAGTAAGGAGAATAAGTAGAAATGCTTTGTGCAAACAGGGCACTAAGACTTGCAGCTATTAAAAAAAAGCTAAGCGAGATTTTCTTTAGCATTGAATTCTAGTATTCGATTTAGACCTAACGTTAGTAAATTAGGAATCACAAAGATGTTATTTTTTAATTTTGTTTCAAAGAAATTTGCATCCCCTCCCGTTAAAACAGTTACCAGATTTGGGAATTTTCTTTCTGATTCCAATATGTATCCAATTACTTCATTCACAATTCCATTTAGAACACCCGACTGGATGCTACTTTCAGTATCGGTGCCAACCAG